>NZ_JAXCIL010000005.1 GCF_034387475.1 Pseudomonas sp. Teo4 | reverse complement strand
CGCCGGCACCCCGGCATATACCGCGCAGTGCAGCAACGCCTCACGAATCTCCTCCACCGTGCAGCCATTGTTCAGCGCACCGCGAACATGACCTTTGAGCTCTTGCGGGCACTTGAGCGCCGTCAGGGTGGCCAGGGTGATCAGGCTGCGGGTTTTCAATGGCAACCCGTCACGCGCCCAGACGCTGCCCCAGGCGTGTTCATTGACGAAATCCTGCAGTGGCTGGGTGAAGTCGGTGGCATTGTTCAGGGCGCGGTCGACGAACTCGTCCCCCATCACCTGGCGGCGAATCTGCTCGCCGGTTTTGTGTTCGGCCATGTTGTTTTCCTTAGTGTTGGCGACGCCAGGCACGTAGCGTGGTGTACAGCAGCACCATGCCCAGCACTGGCAAGACATAGAACAGCATGAGCCGTTCCAGGCGGCCGGCCAGCGGCATGCCTGTGGTGAACGCCACCACATGCAGGCCATAGGCCAGATACAGGCACAGGAACACCAGGCCCTCGGCACGGGTGATCCGGTAACCGGAGTAGAACACCGGCAGGCTCAGCACCGCGACGCCCAGCATGACGGGCAGGTCGAAACCCAGGGCGTTGGGTGAAATCGACAGTGGCTCAGGGGTGATCGCGGCCGTCAGGCCCAGTACCGCCAGCAGGTTGAACAAGTTGCTGCCGATGACCGTGCCCACGGCAATCTCACGTTCGCCACGCAACGCGGCGATCATCGCGGTGGCAAGCTCTGGCAGGGAGGTGCACACAGCCACCACGGTGAGCCCGATGATGCGTTCGGACAACCCCAGGTCGGTGGCGACTTCCACGGCGGCTTCCAGCATCAGGTGGCCGGCCAGGCTCAGCAAGCCCAGGCCCAGCAGAATCTGAAGCGTCACAATGGACCAGAAACGCCTGGCGCTGAGCGTGGCCACGCTGGGTGCGGGGTAGGTGCGGGCATAGTGACGGGACTGATGCCAGAGCATGGCCAGGTAGCCCGCCAGGCCCAGCAGTAGCAACCCCCCTTCCAGGCGGCCCAGGTGGCCGTTTGCTGCAAGCGCATAGACCAGGGCGCTGGCGACGATCATCAGCGGGATGTCCAGGCGTACCAGTTGGCGCGATACCCGCAAAGGGATGATCAGTGCGGCCAGGCCCAGAATGACCAGCACATTGAAAATGTTGCTGCCGATGACACTGCCCACGGCAACGTCCGGCGCGCCTTGATAGGCGGCTTGCAGGCTGACCGTCAGTTGCGGTGCGGTGCTGCCGAAAGCGACCAGGCTCAGGCCAATGATCAGCGGGCGCACGTGCAGGCGCTGGGCAAGTCGCAACGCGGCGCGCACCATCAGCTCGGCGCCGCCGACCAGCAACAGCAGGGCCAGGCCCAGTTGCAGCAGGCTGAAGGTGGGAAGGGTGGCCAGGTCGAAAATGGTCGAGGCTCCAGTCGGGTCAGTCGCTCAGACCTTGTACCCGGACTCGCGCCGTTCCGCTACGGAGCATGCCGATTTTTTCTGCGGCGGCGCGGGAGAGGTCGATCAACCTGCCGCGCGAATGCGGGCCGCGATCGTTGATGCGTACCACGACGCTGCGCTTGTTGGCCAGGTTGGTGACCAGCACGCGGCTGCCGAAGGGCAGGCTGCGGTGGGCGGCGGTGAGGCCGTGCTGGTTGAAAGGCTCGCCGCTGGCGGTGCGCTTGCCATGATGGCGAGAGCCATAATAGGAGGCGGTGCCGGTCTTGTCGTAACCGCTGGGGTCGATGTCGTGGCTGGCGCAGCCGGCCAGCAGGGAGAAGAGGGCGAGGGTGCCGAACAAGTTGCGTATCAATGTGATGCTCCAAGCCAGGGTCCAGGGCCGCTGCGCAGCCCATCGCAGGCTTCGCCAGCTCCCACCTTGATTGTCGACTAACTCAGGAAAACTGGGGCAAACCAGTTTTTGAAGGTCATACACACTGTGGGAGCTGGCGAAGCCTGCGATGGGCTGCATGGCAGCCCCCGCTCTACGGTTACCCTTCGAGCTTGGCCTTGAGCAATTGGTTCACTTGCCCCGGGTTGGCCTTGCCCTTGGAGGCCTTCATCGCCTGGCCGACGAAGAAGCCGAACATCTTGCCGCGCTTGGCCTCGTCGGCGGCGCGGTATTGTTCGACCTGCTCGGCGTTGGCCGCCAGCATTTCGTCGAGCATCTTCTCGATAGCGCCGGTGTCGGTCACCTGCTTCAGGCCTTTGCTTTCGATGATGCTGTCGGCATCGCCTTCACCTGCGGCCATCGCCTCGAACACGGTCTTGGCGATTTTGCCGCTGATGGTGTTGTCGCGAATGCGCAGCAGCATGCCGCCCAATTGCGCGGCGCTGACCGGCGACTGGTCGATTTCCACGCCCAGCTTGTTCAGCAGGCTGCCCAGCTCGACCATGACCCAGTTGGCGGCCAGCTTGGCGTCGCCGCCAATGCGTGCCACTTCTTCGAAGTAGTCGGCTTGCTCACGGCTGGAGGCCAGCACGTTGGCATCGTAGGCCGACAGGCCATATTGGCTCTGGAAGCGCTCGACCTTCTGTTGCGGCAGCTCCGGCAAACCGGCGCGAACGGTCTCGAGGAAGCTGTCCTCGATCACCACCGGCAGCAGGTCTGGGTCGGGGAAGTAACGGTAGTCGTTGGCTTCCTCCTTGCTGCGCATCGAACGGGTCTCGTCCTTGTTCGGGTCGTACAGGCGGGTTTCCTGGACGACCTTGCCGCCATCTTCGATCAGGTCGATCTGGCGCTGGATCTCACTGTTGATCGCACGCTCGATGAAGCGGAACGAGTTGACGTTCTTGATCTCGCAGCGGGTACCGAACTCGGTCTGGCCTTTCGGGCGGATCGATACGTTGCAGTCGCAACGCAGCGAACCTTCGGCCATGTTGCCGTCGCAGATGCCCAGGTAGCGCACCAGCGCATGGATCGCCTTGACGTAGGCCACGGCTTCCTTGGCGCTGCGCATGTCCGGCTCGGAGACGATTTCCAGCAGCGGGGTGCCGGCACGGTTGAGGTCGATGCCGGTGGCGCCGCTGAAGTCTTCATGCAGGCTCTTGCCAGCGTCTTCTTCCAGGTGCGCGCGGGTGACGCCGATGCGCTTGATGGTGCCGTCTTCCAGGGCGATATCCAGGTGGCCCTTGCCGACGATCGGCAGGTCCATCTGGCTGATCTGGTAGCCCTTGGGCAGGTCCGGGTAGAAGTAGTTCTTGCGCGCGAACACGTTGCGTTTGCCGATTTCGGCGTCGATCGCCAGGCCGAACATGCAGGCCATGCGCACGGCTTCCTGGTTCAGCACCGGCAGTACGCCGGGCATGCCGAGGTCAACCAGGCTGGCCTGGGTGTTCGGCTCGGAGCCGAAGGTGGTGGCGCTGCCGGAGAAAATCTTCGACTGGGTGGCGAGCTGAGTGTGAATCTCAAGCCCGATCACAACTTCCCATTGCATGTGTCAGTTCCTCAGAAGCCGTTGGGGGCGCGGGTGTGCCAGTCGGTGACTTGCTGGTAGCGGTGCGCGACGTTGAGCAGGCGGCCTTCCTGGAAGTATGGCGCCAGCAGCTGTACACCGACCGGCAGGCCGTCGACGAAACCGGCCGGCATCGACAGGCCCGGCAGGCCCGCCAGGTTGGCAGTGATGGTGTAGACGTCTTCGAGGTAGGCGGCGACCGGGTCGCTGCTCTTGGCGCCGAGTTTCCAGGCCGGGTTAGGCGTGGTTGGGCCGAGGATCAGGTCGACGTCGTTGAACGCGGTCATGAAGTCGTTCTTGATCAGGCGGCGGATCTGCTGCGCCTTGACGTAGTAGGCGTCGTAGTAGCCGGCCGACAGGGCGTAGGTGCCGACCATGATACGGCGCTGCACTTCGACGCCGAAGCCTTCGCCACGAGAGCGCTTGTACAGGTCGGTCAGGTCTTTCGGGTCTTCGCAGCGGTAGCCGAAGCGCACGCCGTCGAAACGCGACAGGTTGGAGGAAGCTTCGGCCGGGGCGATCACGTAGTACGCCGGGATGGCGTGCTGCATGTTCGGCAGGCTGATTTCCTTGACCACGGCGCCGAGCTTTTCCAGCTCCTTGACGCTGGCGTGGACCAGTTCGGCGATGCGCGGGTCGAGGCCAGCACCGAAGTACTCTTTCGGCAGGCCGATACGCAGGCCCTGCAGCGAGGCGTTGAGGTTGGCGCTGTAGTCCGGTACCGGCTCTTCGATGCTGGTGGAGTCCTTGGCGTCGAAGCCGGCCATGCCTTGCAGCAGCAGGGCGCAGTCCTCGGCGGTGCGGGCCAGCGGGCCGCCCTGGTCGAGGCTCGAGGCGTAGGCGATCATGCCCCAGCGCGATACGCGACCGTAGGTCGGTTTCAGGCCAGTGAGGTTGGTCAGCGCCGCCGGCTGGCGGATCGAGCCACCGGTGTCGGTGCCGGTGGTGGCCGGCAGCAGGCGCGCAGCCACGGCCGCGGCGGAACCGCCGGACGAACCGCCGGGAACGTGTTCGAGGTTCCACGGGTTCTTCACCGCGCCGTAGTGGCTGGACTCGTTGGCCGACCCCATGGCGAACTCGTCCATGTTGGTCTTGCCCAGGGTGACCATACCGGCTTCGGCCAGCTTGGCGACCACGGTGGCGTCATACGGCGCCTTGAAGTTGTCGAGCATCTTCGAGCCGCAGCTGGTGCGGATGCCGTTGGTGCAGAACAGGTCCTTGTGGGCGATCGGCGCGCCGAGCAGGGCGCCATTCTCGCCGGCGGCGCGACGGGCGTCGGCGGCGCGGGCCTGGGTCAGGGCCAGCTCTTCGGTGACGCTGATGAAGCTGTTGATCTGTGGGTCGAGCTGCTTGATGCGCGCCAGCAGGGCGCCGGTCAGCTCTTCGGAGGAAAACGACTTGTCGGCGAGTCCGCGGGCGATCTCGGCCAGGGTCAATTGATGCATGGCAGGCTCTATCCCTTACTCGATGACTTTAGGAACCAGGTACAGACCGGCTTCGGTCGACGGAGCGATAGCCTGGTAGGTATCGCGCTGGTTCCTCTCGGTGACCTGGTCGGGGCGCAGGCGCTGGCTGGCCTCCAGGGGGTGGGCCAGGGGCTCGATGCCATTGGTGTCGACCGCTTGCATCTGGTCGACCAGGCCGAGAATGCTGTTCAGGGCATCGGTAATGCGTGGCAGTTCGCCTTCATTCAGGCCCAGGCGGGCCAGATGGGCGATCTTTTCCACGTCGCAGCGTTCAAGCGCCATGGGAATCTCCAGGGGAAACAAAGAACGGAAATGGGTCCGTGATGAGGAACATGTCAGCATTTTGGCGGTCATACGGCCGCGATCATCGGCTGGCGTGCTCGGAAAAACGACCAATTTAACATATTGGCTCCTTGCCCAAAATCCCTGCCATTGTTAGAGTTTGCCGCACTTTTTTACCCACGCTTTCCCCAGGGTCACTTTCCCATGTTCAAGAAACTGCGTGGCATGTTTTCCAGCGATCTTTCCATCGACCTGGGTACTGCCA
Organism: Pseudomonas sp. Teo4; assembly: GCF_034387475.1. Classification (NCBI taxonomy): domain Bacteria; kingdom Pseudomonadati; phylum Pseudomonadota; class Gammaproteobacteria; order Pseudomonadales; family Pseudomonadaceae; genus Pseudomonas; species Pseudomonas sp. Teo4. Next base: position 70,170 of record NZ_JAXCIL010000005.1, on the reverse strand, counting down.
ACACCCTTATTTACGTGCGTGAGCGCGGTATCGTCCTGAATGAGCCCTCGGTTGTTGCCATCCGTACCCACGGCAACCAGAAAAGCGTCGTCGCCGTCGGTACCGAAGCCAAACGTATGCTGGGCCGTACGCCTGGCAACATTGCTGCCATTCGTCCGATGAAAGACGGCGTCATCGCCGACTTCAGCGTTTGTGAAAAAATGTTGCAGTACTTCATCAACAAGGTTCACGAAAACAGCTTCCTGCAGCCCAGCCCACGTGTGCTGATCTGCGTGCCGTGCAAGTCGACCCAGGTAGAGCGCCGCGCCATTCGCGAGTCGGCCCTGGGTGCCGGTGCCCGTGAAGTGTTCCTGATCGAAGAGCCGATGGCCGCCGCTATCGGTGCCGGCCTGCCGGTCGAAGAAGCCCGTGGTTCGATGGTCGTCGATATCGGTGGTGGTACCACCGAAATTGCACTGATCTCCCTGAACGGCGTGGTCTATGCCGAGTCCGTACGCGTCGGCGGCGACCGCTTCGACGAAGCCATCGTTACCTATGTGCGTCGCAACTACGGCAGCCTGATCGGCGAGTCCACCGCCGAGCGCATCAAGCAGGAAATCGGTACCGCCTACCCAGGTGGCGAAGTACGTGAAGTCGACGTCCGTGGCCGCAACCTGGCCGAAGGCGTACCACGTGCCTTCACCCTGAACTCCAACGAAGTGCTCGAAGCCCTGCAAGAGTCGCTGGCGACCATCGTCCAGGCGGTCAAGAGCGCCCTGGAACAGTCGCCGCCGGAGCTGGCGTCCGACATCGCCGAGCGTGGCCTGGTGCTGACCGGTGGTGGTGCGCTGCTGCGTGACCTCGACAAGCTGCTGGCCCAGGAAACCGGCCTGCCGGTGATCGTTGCCGAGGACCCGCTGACCTGTGTCGCCCGTGGCGGCGGTCGCGCCCTGGAAATGATGGACAAGCACGCGATGGACCTGCTCTCCAGCGAGTGATCCTCACCCGCTGCTTCTGAGCGCCCGGTTTACAGGTAGCACCAGCAGTGCTACCTGTATGCGCTGGGCTGGCGTCCATTCGGGCGTCGTTTCCGTCAACCCGCAACCAGGCTGGTGCGTTGTCCCATGTCCAATGACCTCCTGAGTCGTCCACGAGGAACGGCCCATTAAACCGCTTTTCTCCAAGGGCCCTTCGCTGGGCGTCCGCCTGCTGGTACTGGTGGTGCTGTCCGTCTCGCTGATGGTGGTCGACGCACGCTTTGACGTGCTCAAGCCAGTTCGCAGCCAGATGGGCCTGGTACTGATGGAATCGTACTGGGTTACCGACCTGCCGCAGCGCCTTTGGCAAGGCGTGGCCGGCCAGTTCGGCAGCCGCACCGAACTGATCGCGGAAAACGAAAAGCTCAAGACCGAGGCCCTGCTGTTGCAGGGGCGCCTGCAAAAGCTGGCGGCCCTGACCGAGCAGAACGTGCGCCTGCGTGAGCTGCTCAACTCATCTGCCCTGGTCAACGAAAAGGTCGAGGTGGCCGAGCTGATCGGCGTCGATCCCAACCCCTTCACTCACCGCATCCTGATCAACAAGGGCGAGCGTGATGGTGTGTTCCTGGGCCAGCCGGTGCTCGATGCCCGTGGCCTGATGGGCCAGGTGGTCGAGCTGATGCCGTACACCTCGCGGGTACTGCTGCTCACCGACACCACCCACAGCATTCCGGTACAGGTCAACCGTAATGGCCTGCGCGCCATCGCCAGTGGTACCGGCAACCCGGAGCGCCTGGAGTTGCGTCATGTGGCCGACACCGCCGACATCAAGGAAGGCGACTTGCTGGTCAGTTCCGGCATGGGCCAGCGTTTCCCGGCCGGTTACCCAGTTGCCACGGTCAATGAAGTGATTCATGACTCGGGCCAACCGTTCGCTATCGTGCGCGCCATTCCTACCGCCGCCCTGAACCGCAGCCGCTACATGTTGCTGGTATTCAGCGACCGGCGCACACCGGAACAGCGTGCCACCGACGCCGCCATCGCCCAGGAAGAAGCCGATCGCAAGGGCGCCCCGGCCAACGGCCAGCCCGCCGTCCCTGGGGAGCACGTTGCACCCGCCGGCAGCGTTGCCCCTGCGGCTGTGACTGCTCCCGGTGCACCGGCTGCACCGGCTGCTCCGGCAGCAACTCCGGCGGCCGCGCCCGCTACCCCTGCCGCAGCGCCAGCCGCGCCGGCTCAACACCGGAGGCAATGATGCCCGCTTCGCGCCGCAACAACGGTTGGGTGATCTGGCTGACCTTCGCCATCGGCCTGCTGCTCAGCGTCTCGCCGATGCCGCAGTTCCTTGAAGTGTTCCGGCCCATGTGGCTGGCCCTGCTGGTGTCGTTCTGGACGCTGATGGTGCCGAACAAGGTCGGCATGACCACGGCATTCCTGCTCGGCCTGGCCGAGGATGTGCTCTACGGCACCTTGCTGGGGCAGAACGCGCTGATCCTGACCCTGATCACCTTCCTGGTGCTGTCCCTGCAGCAACGCCTGCGCATGTTCCCCATGTGGCAACAGAGCCTGGTCATTCTGGTGATCTTCGGTATTGCCCAACTGATCCAGCTGTGGCTAAGCGCGCTGACCGGCAACCGACTTCCGACCCTGGCGCTGGTCTGGTCGGCGGTGATCAGTGCCTTGCTCTGGCCATGGATCAGCTTTGCCCTGCGCGACTTGCGCCGCCGCTTGCACATAAACTGACGGCGACGCCGCGACTGACAGGGAGATGTCCGCATGACTCCGTTTTACCTGGCCTCCGGCTCGCCACGCCGCCGTGAACTGCTGACCCAGATTGGCGTGCCGTTCAGCACGGTCAGCGCCCCTGTCGACGAAACCCCATACCCCAACGAAAGTGCCGAAGCTTATGTCGAGCGCCTGGCCCGGGCCAAGGCCACTGCAGGGCTCGCCGGCATCGACGGTTCGGCTGTAACCCTCGGCGCAGACACTGCGGTGGTGCTCGATGGTCGTATTCTCGGCAAGCCGGAAAACCGCGAACATGCCCTGGCGATGCTGGCCGACCTGTCAGGGCGCGAGCACCAGGTACTGACCGCCATCGCCGTGAGCGATGGCCAGCGCTGCCTGAGCCTGTGCGTTTCGAGCAACGTACGTTTTCGCCCGATTACCAGCGATGAGGCCGAACGCTACTGGGCCAGCGGCGAGCCGGCGGACAAAGCCGGAGGTTATGCGATCCAGGGCCTGGGCGCGGTGTTCGTCACCGGCCTGGTCGGCAGTTACTCCTCGGTGGTTGGCCTGCCGCTGGCCGAGACGGCCGACCTGCTCGCGCAATTCGGCATCGCCTGCTGGCAGGTGCCCGCGCTTTCACCAGAGGTAGCATACCCGCAGTAGCCAGCCCTGCATACGCCATCCATCATTAGCCAAGACCTTTGACGAGAGCCTGCCATGAGTGAAGAGATCCTGATCAACATCACCCCGATGGAATCGCGTGTGGCAGTGGTGGAAAACGGTGTGCTGCAAGAGGTGCATGTCGAGCGCACGCAGCGCCGCGGCATCGTTGGCAATATTTACAAAGGCAAGGTGGTGCGGGTGTTGCCGGGCATGCAGGCGGCCTTCGTCGACATTGGCCTGGAGCGTGCCGCGTTCATCCATGCGTCCGAAATCTCCCAGCGCGAGGGCTCGGCGGTCGAGAGCATCACCGCGCTGGTGCACGAAGGGCAAGCCCTGGTGGTGCAGGTGACCAAGGACCCCATCGGCACCAAGGGCGCGCGCCTGACCACCCAGTTGTCGATTCCTTCGCGCTACCTGGTGTACATGCCGCGCAGCAGCCATGTCGGCATTTCCCTGAAGATCGAAGACGAAGCCGAGCGTGAGCGCCTCAAGCAGGTGGTCAGCGACTGCATGACCAGCGAGAACATCAAGGATGCCGGTGGCTTCATCCTGCGGACCGCCGCCGAGGGCGCGCGTGCCGAGGAAATACTCCAGGACATCCGCTACCTGCGCCGCCTGTGGGAGCAAATCGGCAGCCAGATCCAGACCTGCGGCGCACCGACGGTCATCTATGAAGACCTTGGCCTGGCTTTGCGAACCCTGCGTGACCTGGTCAATCCGAAGATCGAGAAGATCCGTATCGACTCGCGGGAGACCTTCCAGAAAACCACGCAGTTCGTCGTCGAACTGATGCCGGAGATCGCAGACCGCCTTGAACACTACCCAGGCGAGCGGCCGATTTTCGACCTGTATGGCGTAGAGGATGAGATCCAGCGTGCGCTGGAGCGCAAGGTGCCGCTCAAGTCCGGTGGCTACCTGGTGGTCGACCCGGCCGAGGCCATGACCACCATCGACGTCAACACCGGTGCCTTCGTAGGCCATCGCAACCTTGAAGAGACCATCTTCAAGACCAATCTTGAAGCGGCCACCGCCATTGCCCGGCAGCTGCGGCTGCGCAATATCGGCGGAATCATCATCATCGACTTCATCGACATGGAAGATGAAGAGCATCAGCGCCAGGTGCTGCGCACCCTGGAAAAACAGCTTGAGCGCGATCACGCCAAGACCAACATCATTGGCATTACCGAGCTGGGGCTGGTGCAGATGACCCGCAAGCGCACGCGGGAAAGCCTCGAGCAGGTGCTGTGCGAGCCATGCGTTGCGTGCCAGGGCCGAGGCAAGCTGAAAACTCCGGAGACGATCTGTTACGAAATCTTCCGTGAAATCCTGCGCGAGGCCCGTGCCTATCAGGCCGAGGGCTACCGTGTGTTGGCCAACCAGAAGGTGGTCGACCGTTTGCTCGATGAGGAATCTGGCAACGTGGCGGAGCTGGAGGCCTTCATTGGCCGAACCATTCGCTTCCAGGTCGAGTCGATGTATTCGCAGGAACAATACGACGTGGTGCTGCTCTGACGCTTTCCAGACCACACCACGTGATGGTCGGGCTGGCAAAACCGCTGCCACGGGCCATCATGGATAAACGACTTGGAGGGCCATGGCCATGGGACGTCTGACCCGCGTTCTTGTCGCCTTGACCCGCTGGGGGCTTGGCTTCTGCGCTTTGCTGGCGGTGCTCGTGGCACTGTACGTGAGCGTGGGGCGGCAACTGGTGCCGCTGGTCGCCGAGTACCGTGCCGATGTCGAAGCCAAGGCCGAGCAGGCCTTGGGCCTGCCGGTGCATGTCGGTGCCCTGGAAGGGCGTTGGAGCGGCCTGGCACCGGTGTTGCGCGTACGCGACCTGCAACTGGGCGAAGGTTCGGCGGCGTTGCGCCTGGATGACGTCAAACTGGTGCCAGACCTGTGGGCCAGCCTCACGGCCCGTGAAGTTCGGCTGGCGCGTATTCAGTTGGGCGGCTTGCAGTTGATCCTGCGTGAAGACGAGCAGGGCAGCTGGTCGCTTGAAGGCCTGCCGAAGAAAGACGACGCGCCCGTCGACCCCGCCGAATTACTGCAGCGTATGCGCCAGCTTGGCCGCATCGATGTATTCGACAGCCAGGTCACCTTGCAGCCTTGGCAGCGTGATCCGCTGACCCTGACATATGTGAGCCTTGGGCTGAAGGCCGGCGCTTCGCGCCAGGCCCTGGATCTGCGTGCGACCCTGCCCGATGGCCAGCCCCTGGCGGTGAACCTGCGCAGCCGCGCTACGGCCAAAGCCTGGCGCGACGGCCAGGTTGAGGCTTACCTGAGCCTGCCTCAAAGCGATTGGGCGCGTTGGCTGCCGCCGCGTCTGCTCGGCCAATGGCAAGCGCAGACTCTGCGTTCGGGTGGCGAGTTCTGGGTCGATTGGAGCAAGGGCCAGTTGCAGCGGGCGGTGGTGCGTCTCAATGCCCCGCAGCTGAGCGGTGCCTATGCCGGGCGCAAGGCGGCCACACTGGACAACCTGGCCCTCACCGCCTGGTTCCAGCGCCGGGAGCAGGGCTTTGATGTCGTGCTCGACTCACTGGCTGCCAGCATCGGCAAGACTCGCTGGGAGTCGCATATGCAGGTGCGTCACCGTGATGGCGAAGCGCCTGCGCAGGAAAGTTGGCAAGTCCAGGCCGACCGCCTTGACCTGACCCCGCTCACCCCGCTGATCGAAGCCTTGGCGCCACTGCCGGAAAAACTCATGGCTGTGGTCGATGCGCTGAAGGTCACAGGCGCGCTGCGCAATGTGCGTCTGGATATCCGGCCAAAGGCCGAGGGCGATGAGCGACTGCAGTTTGCCGCCAATCTGGAAAAGGTCGGCTTCGACGCCTACCACGGCGCGCCTGCTGCCGGTAATGTCTCCGGCAGCATCAGCGGTGACCTTGGGCACGGCGAGCTGCGGCTGGATACCGATGCGTTCATGCTGCATCTGTATCCGATCTTCGCCAAACCTTGGCACTACCAGAAGGCCAACGCCCGTCTCACCTGGACTCTCGACAAGGAGGGCTTCACCCTGGTCGCCCCCTACCTCAAGGTGTTGGGCGAGGAGGGCAAGATTGCCGGTGACTTCCTCATTCGGCTGCTGTTCGAGGAAGGCCGCGAAGACTACATGGACTTGCGCGTCGGCCTGACCGAGGGCGATGGCCGCTACACCGCCAAGTACCTGCCTGAAGTGCTCAGCCCGGCCCTCGACGAGTGGTTGCGCACCGCCATCGTCAAGGGCAACGTGGATGAAGGGTATTTCCAGTACCAGGGTTCGCTGAACCACGGGGCGGCAGCGGAAGCGCGCAGCATCAGCCTGTTCTTCAAGGTCCGCGATGCGGCACTGGACTTCCAGCCCGGCTGGCCGCAGGTTCAACAGGTCGCCGGGGATGTATTGATCGAGGACAGCGGCGTAAGAATCAAGGCCAGACAGGGCATGCTGCTCGATACCAAGGTGAGCGACGTCAATGTCGATATTCCCCATGTCGACGCTGGCCAGCACAGTCACCTGTACCTCGATGGCAACTTTGATGGCAGCCTTGGCGACGGTTTGAAGATACTCAAGGAAGCCCCCATCGGCACGGGTGAGATTTTTGCCGGATGGGAAGGCGAGGGGCCGCTCAATGGCAAGGTCAAGCTCGATATCCCTCTGGCCCGCGGTGAAACGCCCAAGGTACAGGTGGACTTCGCCACAGCCGACGCCCGCCTCAAGGTGGCGCCACCCAGCTTGGACCTGAGCCGACTCAAGGGCGACTTCAGTTTTGACCTCGACAAGGGCTTGAGCGGCAAGGGCATCAGCCTGCAGGCATTCGGCAAGCCGGTGACCGCACAGATTGTTGCCGAGGGCCAGCCAGGGCAGATGCAGACCCGGATCAACGCCACCGGTCAGGTATCGCTCAAGTCTCTGACTGACTGGTTGCAGTTCAAGCAGGCGCTACCCGCGTCGGGCGATGTGCCTTATCAATTGCAGGTCAATCTGGGCAAGCGTGACAACAGCCTGAGTGTCAACTCGTCGCTCAAAGGACTGGTCGTTGACCTGCCCGCGCCGTTCGGCAAAGCGGCGGCCGACACCCGAGACAGCCGTTTCAGCATGAACCTGCAGGGTGCGGAGCGGCGCTTCGATGCCAGCTATGCGGACCTTGCGCGCTTTGCCTATGCCGCACCTGCCGACAAGCTGACCCAGGGGCGTGGTGAACTGCTGCTGGGCACGGGCGATGCCCAGGTGCCGGCCAGCCAGGGCTTGCGTGTACGCGGCCGGCTGGAGTCGTTGGACCTGGCGCCCTGGCAAGAGCAGATGAACCGTCTTGCCGGTGATGACCCCAGTGGCAACGCCCGACAGAACCTGCAGAGCGTCGACCTGAGCATCGGCAAGCTCAAAGCGTTCGGCATGGACTTGAACCAGGCCGTGGTGCGCCTGGCCCGGGGCGGCCCTGCGTGGGACCTGCGTCTGGACAGCAAGGAAGTCATCGGTAACGCACGGGTTCCGGACGCCAAGGCCTCCCCCATGACGGTTCGCCTGCAGACCTTGCGTCTGCCCGCTGCCGACCCGGCTCAAGTCCAGGCCGAAGAAGGGCCCGACCCCCTGGCCGACTTCGACCCTCGCAAGGTCCCGGCCCTGGACCTGACCATCGACAAGCTCTACCGCGGTGACGACTTGTTCGGCAACGCGGCGGTCAAGCTGCGCCCGACCGCCCGCGGGGTGACGGCCAGCGATCTCGACCTCGACTTCAAAGGGCTGCGCATAGACGGCAGTGGCGGCTGGGAAGGCCTGCCAGGGGCCAGCAGCAGCTGGTACAAAGGGCGCCTGGACGGCAAGAACCTGGCCGATGTGCTCAAGGCCTGGGGCTTCGCGCCTACCGTCACCAGTCGCGATTTCCGCCTGGATGTCGATGGCCGCTGGCCCGGCTCGCCGGCCTGGGTCGGTCTCAAGCGCTTCTCGGGGAGCATGGATGCGGCGCTGCGCACTGGCCAGTTCGTGGAAGTGGAAGGCAGCGCTCAGGCCTTGCGCGTATTCGGCCTGCTCAACTTCAACTCCATTGGCCGCCGCTTGCGCCTGGACTTCTCCGACCTGTTCGACAAGGGCTTGGCTTATGATCGGGTCAAGGGCCTGCTGGTGGCCAGCGATGGCGTGTATGTCACCCGCGAGCCGATTACCGTGACCGGACCATCGAGCAACTTCGAGCTCGACGGTACCCTGGACATGGTCCGTGACCGGGTCGATGCCAACCTGCAAGTGACGCTGCCAGTCACCAACAACCTGCCTCTGGCGGCCCTGATTGTCGGTGCACCAGCCGTTGGTGGGGCACTGTTCCTGGTCGATCGGCTGATCGGTGACCGCGTGTCGCGCTTCGCCAGCGTGCATTACCGCGTCGAGGGGCCGTGGAAAGAGCCTAGAATCACATTTGTGAAACCTTTCAACAAATAAGTAGCCTCAGGAGTGCCCATGAAGGCAGCGGTGATCCAGATGGTCAGCCAGGACGATGTACTGGCCAACCTGCAACGTGCCGGGGCGCTGCTCGAACAGGCAGCCTTTGGAGGCGCGCGGCTCGCTGTACTGCCGGAAAACTTCGCGGCCATGGGGCGCAAGGATGCCGCGGCCATCGGCCGGGCAGAGGCGTTGGGTGACGGGCCGATCCTGCCGTGGTTGAAACGTACCGCCCGTGACCTCAAGTTATGGATAGTTGCTGGCACCTTACCGTTGCCGCCCGCCGGTCAGCCCGACGCCAAGGCGCATGCCTGCTCGTTGTTGGTCGACGAACATGGCGAGGTGGTGGCGCGTTACGACAAGCTGCACCTGTTCGATGTCGACGTGGCCGACAACCGTGGTCGCTATCGCGAGTCCGATGACTACGCGCACGGTGCACGGGTAGTGGTGGCCGATACGCCGGTAGGGCGTGTCGGGCTTAGCGTTTGCTACGACCTGCGCTTTCCCGAGCTGTACAGTGAATTGCGGGGCGCTGGCGCGGAACTGATCACGGCACCGGCGGCTTTCACCGCGGTGACCGGGGCAGCCCATTGGGAAGTGCTGATTCGTGCCCGAGCCATCGAGACCCAGTGCTACGTGCTGGCCGCTGCTCAGGGCGGAATCCATCCAGGGCCAAGGGAAACCCATGGCCATGCGGCGATCATCGACCCCTGGGGGCGAGTCGTTGCAGAACAGGCGCGAGGCGAGGCAGTACTGCTGGCCGAGCGCGACACTGATGAACAAGCGTCCATTCGGGCGCGCATGCCGGTTGCCTTGCACCGGCGCTTTTTCTCGCAGGACGCTTTGCGGCCTGCGCACACCTCGGAGTGACTATGAGCCAGATGTTATCCACCGTCAGCGAGCAGCTCCTGGCACCGGGCGGCCTGAGCCTGGACAGCCTGCAGTCTGTTCTGGGTGAGTTGGCAGGCCCCGGCATCGACGCCGCCGACTTGTATTTCCAAGGCCAGATCTCGGAAACCTGGGCGCTGGAGGACGGCATCGTCAAGGAAGGCAGCTTCAACCTTGACCAGGGCGTGGGCGTGCGAGCCCAGTCTGGTGAGAAAACCGGCTTCGCCTACAGCAATGCGATCAACCTCGAAGCCCTGAACTCGGCGGCGCGTGCCGCCCGTTCCATTTCCCGCGCCGGGCAGAACGGCAAGGTGCAGGCCTTCCGCAGCCAGGATGTGACGGCCCTGTATGCGCCAGACAACCCGCTGGATGTGCTGAGCCGGGCTGAAAAAGTCGACTTGCTCAAGCGTGTCGACGCCGCCACCCGGGCCTTGGACTCGCGTATCCAGCAGGTCAGTGTGAGCATGGCCGGGGTCTGGGAGCGAATTCTCATCGCAGCGGCAGATGGCAGCCTGGCGGCGGATGTACGCCCGCTGGTGCGTTTCAACGTCAGTGTCATCGTCGAGCAGAATGGCCGTCGCGAACGCGGCGGGCAGGGTGGCGGCGGGCGCACCGACTATCGCTTCTTCACCGAAGATCGAGTCATGGGCTATGCCCGTGAAGCCTTGCGCCAGGCGTTGGTCAACCTCGAGGCCATCCCCGCGCCGGCAGGTACTTTGCCGGTTGTGCTGGGTTCCGGCTGGTCGGGCGTGCTGCTGCATGAAGCCGTCGGCCACGGTCTGGAAGGTGACTTCAACCGCAAGGGCAGTTCGGCCTTCAGCGGCCGTATCGGCGAGAAGGTCGCGTCGAGCCTGTGCACCATCGTCGACGATGGCACCCTCGAAGGCCGCCGTGGTTCGCTGAGCGTCGATGACGAAGGCACGCCAACCGAATGCACCACACTGATCGAGAACGGGGTGCTCAAGGGCTACATGCAGGACAAGCTCAACGCGCGCCTGATGGGCATGGCGGTGACTGGCAACGGCCGCCGTGAATCCTATGCGCACCTGCCGATGCCGCGCATGACCAACACCTACATGCGTGCTGGCGAAAGCGACCCGCAGGAAATCATCGCGTCGGTGAAGAAGGGCATCTACTGCGCCAACCTGGGCGGCGGGCAGGTGGACATCACCAGCGGCAAGTTCGTGTTCTCCACCAGCGAGGCTTACCTGATCGAGGACGGCAAGATCACCGCGCCGGTCAAGGGTGCGACACTGATTGGTAACGGACCTGAGGCGATGAGCCGGGTGTCGATGGTCGGTAACGACCTGGCCCTGGACAGTGGTGTGGGCACCTGTGGCAAGGATGGACAGTCGGTACCGGTGGGAGTTGGGCAGCCGACCTTGAAGCTGGATGCGATTACCGTGGGTGGTACGGGCGCGTGAAGGAACTTGGGGCCGCTGAGCGGCCCCAACGGACTCAACGCAATCCGCGGTGGACCTCGTCGAGGTCGCGGATGTACTTGAACACTTTACGCGCAGCGGCAGGCGGCTTGTTGCGAGCCTTCTCGTGCTGGGCGTGACGGACCAGCGAGCGCAGTTGCTGACGGTCGGTTTCGGGGTACTCGTTGACGAAGCGTTCCAGGTCTTCGTCGTTCCCGTCGATCAGGCGATCGCGCCAGCGCTCGAGGCTGTGGAAGCGTTCGTTGTACTGACGGGTCGAGCTGTCCATCTGCTCAAGCAAGGCATGGATGGCGTCCAGGTCTTGTACGCGCATCAGCTTGCCGACGAACGACATGTGGCGTTTGCGGGCGCCGTGCGCAGTGTGCTTGCTGGCTTCGGCCAGGGCTTTGCGCAACTCGTCGGTCAATGGCAGGCGCGCCAGGGTATCGGCCTTGAGCGTGGTGAGGCGCTCGCCGAGTTCGACCAGCGCATGCAGTTCACGCTTGATCTGGGTTTTGCTTTTTTCGCCGTCGAAGGCGTCGTCGTTTGAATCAACCATGGTGGCAGTCCGCTAGAAATCGCCGCCATGATAACCAGTCGGGGGCCGCTTGTCCGGCCCGGTCGTAGAATGACCTTTGCCGAACGCAGAATTTGAGTGGAGAAAACCATGAGTGCAGTCCAGAGCGTAGGCCCCAAGAACCTGCCGGCGTTGCAGGAGCAGGTCGAAGCGATCATCGCCGAGGCGCGGCGCCAGGGTGCCAGTGCCTGCGAAGTTGCCGTGTCACTGGAGCAGGGGTTGTCCACCAGCGTGCGCCAGCGTGAAGTGGAAACGGTCGAGTTCAACCGTGACCAAGGCTTTGGCATCACCCTCTACGTCGGCCAGCGCAAGGGCTCGGCCAGCACGTCGGCCAGCGGCCAGGATGCGATCCGCGAGACCGTGGCGGCAGCCTTGGCCATTGCCAAGCACACCTCTGAGGACGAGTGCTCCGGCCTGGCCGATGCGGCGCTGATGGCGCGCGAAATCCCGGATCTGGATCTCTACCATGACTGGGACATCGAGCCGGAGAAAGCCATCGAAATGGCGTTGACCTGCGAGGCGGCGGCGTTCGACGCCGACACGCGCATTCTCAATGCCGATGGCACCACCCTCAATACCCACCAGGGCTGCCGGGTATACGGCAACAGCCATGGTTTCATCGGCGGCTACGCGTCCACCCGGCACAGCCTGAGCTGCGTGATGATCGCCGAGGGCGAAGGGCAGATGCAGCGTGACTACTGGTACGACGTGAATCGCCAGGGCAACCTGCTGGCCGATCCGCGCAGCATCGGCGTGCGAGCCGCCCAGCGTGCTGCCAGCCGCCTCGGTGCGCGGCCGGTACCGACCTGCGAGGTGCCGGTGCTGTTTTCCGCCGAACTGGCCGGTGGCCTGTTCGGCAGCTTCCTCTCGGCCATTTCCGGCGGCAACCTGTACCGCAAGTCGTCGTTCCTCGACGGTGCCTTGGGGCAGCGCCTGTTCCCGACCTGGCTGACCCTCGACGAACGTCCACACATTCCACGGGCCCTGGGTAGCGCAGCGTTCGACGGCGACGGTCTGGCCACCTATGCCAAACCGTTCGTCGACAAAGGTGAGCTTGTGTCTTACCTGCTGGGTACCTATTCCGGCCGCAAGCTGGGCCTGCCGAGCACGGCCAACGCCGGGGGCGTGCACAACCTGTACGTGACCCATGGCGTCGAGGACCAGGCGGCGCTGATCCGTCGCATGGGCCGTGGCCTGCTGGTGACCGAGTTGATGGGCCATGGGCTGAACATGGTGACCGGCGACTACTCGCGCGGCGCAGCCGGTTTCTGGGTCGAGAATGGCGAGATCCAGCACGCGGTGCAGGAAGTGACCATTGCCGGCAACATGAAGGACATGTTCCAGCAGATTGTCGCGATTGGTAGCGATCTTGAAACCCGCAGCAATATTCACACAGGCTCGGTGCTGATCGAGCGAATGACGGTCGCCGGTAGCTGATTACCACCTGTACCGGCGATAGGGCCAGTACAGGCACAGGAAAACGCCCAGTGAAGTCGAAAACCCGGCCCTCGCGCCGGGTTTTTTGTGCGCGCCCCCACGCCTGAGCGTCCGACTTTTGTCGCTGATATCTTGAAGTGATTCTATTTATCACCTAATAATGAATATCATTATCCAGTCACCCGGCGATGATGTTCATGAAACCCGTCCTCCGCGAACTGCCCTACCTGGAAAACTGGCGCTGGCTCAGCCGACGCATTCGTTGCGCCCTGGAACCCGATGAGCCACGTCTGATCGAGCACTACCTGGCCGAAGGCCGGTACCTGGTGTGCTGCACCGAAACGTCGCCCTGGACGGTGGCGTTGACGTCCTTCCGCCTGCTGCTGGATACCGCTTGCGACCGCATGCTGCCTTGGCATTGGCGCTGCCTGTGCCTGGATCAGGCCTGGCGCCCACTGCTGGACCTGCGCAACCTCGATCGCCGCGAACAGAACCAACGCTGGCAGCCCTACGCCCTGCAATTGGCGAACTGCGTGCTGCTGCCTTCGATTTCTCCCGATGAACTGATGCAAGGATTTGAAGATGAGTGATACCCGTATCGAGCGTGACAGCATGGGCGAACTTCAGGTGCCGGCCCAGGCCCTGTACGGTGCCCAGACCCAGCGCGCGGTCGACAACTTCCCGATCAGCGGCCAGCGCATGCCGGCCCAGTTCATCCGCGCACTGCTGCTGGCCAAGGCGGCGGCGGCCAAGGCCAACATCGAGCTGGAGCAACTCTCCGCCGCCCAGGGCCAGGCCATCGTCAAGGCAGTCGAGCAACTGCTGGCAGGTGACTTCATCCAGCATTTCCCGGTGGATGTGTACCAGACCGGCTCCGGCACCAGCTCGAACATGAATGCCAACGAGGTGATCGCCACCCTTGCCAGCCGCGTGCTCGGTGAGCCGGTCAATGCCAACGACCACGTCAACTGCGGCCAGAGCAGCAACGACATTATCCCTACCACCATCCACGTCAGTGCTGCCTTGGCGTTGCATGAGCAACTGTTGCCGGCTCTGCGGCACCTGGTGCAGGTGATCGAAGCCAAGTCGGTTCAGGTGCATCAGTACGTCAAGACCGGCCGAACCCACCTGATGGATGCCATGCCAGTGCGCATGAGCCAGGTACTCGATGGCTGGGCGGCGCAGATCAAGGGCGCGTTGGCGCATATCGAGGCGACCTTGCCGAGCCTGCAGGCCTTGGCCCAGGGCGGCACGGCCGTCGGTACCGGGATCAACGCACACCCGCAGTTCGCCGCCGGCTTCGCCCGCCAGTTGAGTGGCCTGACCCAGGTCGAGTTCACCCCTGGCCAGAACCTGTTCGCGCTGATCGGCTCCCAGGACACCGCCGTGGCGCTGTCCGGCCAGCTCAAGACCACCGCCGTCGCGTTGATGAAAATCGCCAACGACCTGCGCTGGATGAACTCTGGTCCGCTGGCTGGCCTTGGTGAAATCGAGCTGCAAGGCCTGCAGCCCGGTTCGTCGATCATGCCGGGCAAGGTCAACCCGGTCATCCCTGAGGCCACCGCCATGGTTGCCGCCCAGGTGATCGGTAACGACGCGACCATCGCCGTGGCAGGGCAGTCGGGCAACTTCGAGTTGAACGTGATGTTGCCGGTGATTGCCCGCAACTTGCTGGAAAGCATCGAGCTGATGGCCAATGCCAGCCGCCTGCTGGCTGACAAGGCCATCGCCAGCTTCAAGGTCAACGAAGGCAAGCTCAAGGAAGCCCTGGCGCGCAACCCGATCCTGGTGACCGCGCTGAACCCGATCATCGGCTACCTCAAGGCCGCCGAGATCGCCAAGACCGCCTACAAGCAGGGGCGCCCGATCATCGACGTAGCGCTGGAGCACACCGACCTGTCGCGCGATCAGCTCGAAGCGTTGCTGGACCCGGAAAAACTCACTGCTGGCGGCATCTGACCCGCGTCAGCGCCCTGGAGAAGAAACGTCATGCAGCACTGGAAACGCACCACCGAAACCGCCAACCGCTTGTTCGAACAGGGCGAGTTGGTCGATGCCCGGGAACACTACCTGCAAGCGTTGGCCTTGGCCCAGGTGTTGTTCGAGCGCTGGCATGACGTCGACGAGGCGGTGGCGGTGTTCGTCATCGCCCACCACAACCTGGCCGACCTGCACCTGCGCCTCAACCAGCCACATGAGAGCGCCGACTACCTGTGCGCCGCTCACCAGCGGCTGCTCCAGGCCAGCCAGGAAGTGCGTCTGCCCCAGGCGCTGCGCGATGCGGCCCTGCGCCACAGCGCACGCACCTACACCGAGTTGCTCAGTTTCATTGCCGAATACGGCCAGTATCCGCGTACCGAACGGCTGCTCAATCGTCATTCGCCTGTAGCGGGCGAGTTGGCTGCGCAGCCGAACCTGGCGTCCAGAATCCCTGCTTACGGAGTCCATTGACATGTCCCATACCTTGCCTGCGTTGCCTTATGCCTACGATGCGCTGGAACCGCACATCGACGCCCAGACCATGGAGATTCACCACAGCAAGCATCACCAGACCTATATCAACAACCTCAACGCTGCCATCGAGGGTACCGAGTGGGCCGAGTGGCCGGTGGAAAGGCTGGTGGGTGCGGTCAAGCAGTTGCCTGAGAAGCTGCAAGGCGCGGTCATCAACCAGGGCGGCGGACACGCCAACCACACCCTGTTCTGGACCGTGATGGCGCCACAGGGTGGCGGCCAGCCGCAGGGGCGAGTGGCCCAGGCCATCGACGCTGAACTGGGCGGTTTCGATGCGTTCAAGGACGCCTTCACCAAGGCTGCGCTGACCCGCTTCGGCAGTGGCTGGGCCTGGCTCAGCGTAACGCCGGGCGGCAAGCTGGTGGTGGAAAGCAGCGGCAACCAGGACAGCCCGCTGATGCATGGCAACACACCCATCCTTGGCCTGGATGTCTGGGAGCATGCCTATTACCTCAAGTACCAGAACCGTCGTCCGGAATACATCGGTGCCTTCTACAACGTCGTTGACTGGGCGGAAGTGGAACGTCGTTATCTTGAAGCCTTGAAGTGAGTCGACCCGCCATGCGCTCGGAGGTGATGTCTGTCAGCAGTGTGCGCCTGTTCCGCCTGGCGCTTGGGACCTTGCTGTTGCTGGTCGGCACAGCGTTGCTGGTGGCACGCGGCATCGCCTGGCTAGACCTGGAGCCGCGCATGTTGCGTGCCCTCGAGGGCGGTGCACTGTGTGCGCTGGGCACGGCGCTGGGGGCGGTACCGGTGTTGGTCATTCGCAACATGCCGGTCGCCTTGGCCGACACGCTGCTGGGCTTTGGTGCTGGCGTGATGCTGGCGGCTACCGCGTTTTCCCTGATCATCCCAGGGCTCGATGCTGCCCAGTCCATCGGGTTCAGCCCATGGGGTGCTGGCGGCGTGATCAGCTTTGGCCTGTTGTTCGGCGCGTTGTGTCTATTCCTGGTCGACCTCAAGGTCTCCGGCGCTTCGCCAGAGGCCTTGGTTGGCTCCGAGCATCAGCCGGTGATCGCCGCGCGAATCTGGCTGTTCGTGATCGCCATCATCGCCCACAACATTCCTGAAGGTATGGCCATTGGTGTTTCTGCCGGTGGCGGGATGGCCGATGCCGATAGCCTGGCCATGGGTATCGCCTTGCAGGATGTGCCCGAAGGGTTGGTGATCGCGCTAGTGCTGGCGGGGGCGGGGATGCCTCGATTCAAGGCGTTTCTGATTGGTGCCGCGTCGGGGCTGGTGGAGCCACTGGCGGCAGTGATTTGCGCCTGGCTGGTGAACGTCGCTGAGCTGTTGCTGCCGCTGGGCCTGGCCTGCGCGGCGGGGGCGATGTTGCTGGTGGTGACTCAGGAAATCATCCCTGAGTCGCGCAGTAATGGGCATCATCGGCTGGCGAGTTTGGGGCTGTGCGTGGGGTTCTGTTTGATGATGGTGATGGATACGGCGATGGCCTGATTTTGGTCCAGGGCCAGGCGGTACATTTTTTGCGCCTGTGAGATCGAGCGCCGCCCGTGCGGCGCATCGCGAGCAAGGCTCGCTCCTACGTTTGTTTGCGGCCAATAACACCTGTGACAGACGCGCGCGACCGCCTTGTGCGTACGACTCGATATCAAGCCATGCGCCAAGGCGTTCGCGCGCAAATTCCACAGGCATAATTGGCCCGAAAAAAACGTAGGAGCGAGCCTTGCTCGCGATGCGCCGCGCGGGCGGCGCTCGATTTCGCCACCGCTGAAGGAGTTGTGTCGAGCCCTGAAGGCTTACTCGCCTTCGTCGAAGAAGTTGTTGATCAGCGCTACCAGGGCATCCATGGCATCGCCATCTTGCTCGCCCTCGGTAAGCAGATGGACCTGGGTTCCTTTACCTGCCGCCAGCATCATCACGGCCATGATGCTTTTACCGTCCACCATCTTGTCGGGGGCTCGGCCGACCCTGACCTGGCAGGGGAATCGACCGGCCACGCCGACGAATTTGGCTGCCGCCCGGGCATGCAGGCCCAACTTGTTGATGATGGTAATTTCGCGGGCGGGCATCGTGGTGCGGATCCTGTGGGCTATAGGTCGCGGTGGCGGACCTGGACGTTTTTCAGGGATTGCTGAAGTAGCTGGCCGAGGCGCTCGGTCAGGTACACAGAACGGTGGTGACCGCCAGTGCAACCAATGGCAATGGTGACGTAGGCGCGATTGCTGGCGGCAAAGCGGGGCAACCATTTCAGCAGGTAGCTGGAGATATCGTTGAACATCTCTTCGACATCCGGCTGGGCGGCCAGATAATCGATTACCGGTTGGTCGAGACCGGAGTGTTCACGCAGCTCTGGCTTCCAGTAAGGGTTGGGCAGGCAGCGGACATCGAACACCAGGTCGGCATCGACCGGCATGCCTCGCTTGAAACCGAACGATTCGACCAAAAAGGCTGTGCCAGGTTCAGGCTGGTTCAGCAGGCGCAGCTTGATCGAGTCGCGCAGCTGGTACAGGTTGAGGTTGGTGGTGTCGATCTTGAGGTCGGCCAGGTCGGAAATCGGCCCCAGCAACTCGCTTTCGACACGGATCGCTTCGGCCAGCGAACGGTTGGCGTTGGTCAGCGGATGGCGCCGCCGGGTCTCGGAGAAGCGTTTGAGCAGCGTTTCTTCGTCAGCGTCCAGAAACAGTACATCGCACTGGATGTGCCGGCCGCGGGCTTCTTCGAGCAGTTCGGGAAACCGCGTCAGGTGGCTCGGCAGGTTTCGAGCGTCGATGGAAACGGCAACCTTGGGCTGCTGTAGCTCGGTATTGATCAGCGCATTCTCCGCCAGCTGCGGTAGCAGCCCGGCGGGGAGGTTGTCGATGCAGTAGTAGCCGTTGTCTTCCAGCACATCAAGGGCGGTACTCTTGCCCGAGCCGGACCGGCCGCTGACGATGATCAGGCGCATGTTCAGTGCTCGTTCTGTGCGTCCAGGACAACCTGGAACAGGGCCTCGCTGCTGGCGGCGGAACGCAGGCGATCGCGGACCTCCTTGCGATCGAGCATGCTGGCGATCTGGCGCAGCAGTTCTAGGTGGGCATCAGTGGCGGCTTCGGGGACCAGCAGGACGAACAGCAGGTCGACCGGGGCGCCATCGATGGCGTCGTAATCGATAGGGGCATCCAGGTGCAGCAGTGCGCTAACCGGTGCAGTGCAACCTTCAAGTCG
Organism: Pseudomonas sp. Teo4; assembly: GCF_034387475.1. Lineage (NCBI taxonomy): Bacteria > Pseudomonadati > Pseudomonadota > Gammaproteobacteria > Pseudomonadales > Pseudomonadaceae > Pseudomonas > Pseudomonas sp. Teo4. Next base: position 51,414 of record NZ_JAXCIL010000005.1, on the reverse strand, counting down.
GCAGTGAGGGATGGCAATACCGTTGCCGAAACCGGTCGAGCCGAGTTTTTCACGGCCGATCAGTTTTTCGAAGACGTCTTGCATCTCCAGCTCTGGCACTTGTTCGGCAATGAGGTTGGCGACCTTTTCCAGGGCGCGCTTTTTACTGCCTCCCGGCACGTTCACCAGGGAACGGCCGGGGGTCAGGATGGTTTCAAGTCGGATCATGGATGAGGGGGATCAGCGTGCGGCTGCACCTTGCAGCAGGCTTTGCTGTTTTTCCTTGTGTTTTTTCAGTTGGCGGTCGAGCTTGTCGGCCATGGCGTCGATCGCTGCATACATGTCTTCGTGTTCCGCGTTTGCTACCACTTCGCCACCGGGAATCTGCAGGGTCGCTTCGACCTTCTGTTGCAGTTTCTCGACTTTCAGGATGACCTGCACGTTGGTGATCTTGTCGAAGTGACCCTCCACGCGCTTAAGCTTTTGCTCTACGTAGTCGCGCAGAGGGGAGGTGACTTCTACATGGTGTCCACTGATGTTGACTTGCATACAGCTTCTCCTTTGTTGCCCGTGCATAAAGAGGCAGGTATTGCACCTGCCCCGCAAACGCTTTGGCACATTCAGGGGCTACATCAGTCGCTTGCGCTCGCTCGACGGCGCGATGCCGAGGGACTCGCGGTACTTGGCGACGGTGCGACGGGCTACCTGAATGCCTTGTGCCTCCAGTAAACCAGCGATCTTGCTGTCACTCAATGGCTTTTTCTGATTTTCCGCCGCAACCAGTTTCTTGATGATCGCGCGGATCGCCGTAGACGAGCATTCTCCGCCTTCGGAGGTGCTGACGTGGCTGGAGAAAAAGTATTTCAGTTCGTAGATGCCACGGGGTGTGTGCATGTATTTCTGGGTGGTGACCCGGGAAATCGTCGACTCGTGCATGCCTACCGCTTCGGCGATGTCGTGCAGCACCAACGGCTTCATCGCTTCGTCACCGTGGTCGAGGAAGCCGCGTTGGTGCTCGACGATCTGGGTGGCGACCTTCATCAGGGTTTCGTTGCGGCTTTGCAGGCTCTTGATGAACCAGCGAGCCTCCTGCAGCTGATTGCGCATGAAGGTGTTGTCGGCGCTGGTGTCGGCGCGGCGGACAAACCCGGCGTACTGTGGATTGACCCGCAGGCGTGGGATCGCCTCCTGGTTCAGCTCGACCAGCCAGCGGTCGCTGTCCTTGCGCACGATCACGTCGGGCACCACGTATTCCGGTTCGCTGGATTCGATCTGCGAGCCTGGGCGCGGGTTGAGGCTCTGCACCAGTTCGATGACCTGGCGCAGCTCGTCTTCCTTGAGCTTCATGCGGCGCATCAACTGGCTGTAGTCGCGGCTGCCGAGCAGGTCGATGAAGTCGACCACCAAGCGTTTGGCTTCGGTCATCCACGGTGTGCTGGCGGGCAGTTGGCGCAGTTGCAGCAGCAAGCACTCGCCAAGATTGCGTGCGCCGACCCCGGCGGGCTCGAACTGCTGGATGCGATGCAGGACGGCTTCGACCTCGTCGAGTTCGATGTCCAGCTCTGGGTCGAAGCCCTCGCAGATTTCTTCGAGGGTGTCTTCCAGGTAGCCCTGGTCGTTGATGCTGTCGATCAGGGTGACGGCGATCAGGCGGTCGGTGTCCGACATCGGTGCCAGGTTCAGTTGCCACAGCAGGTGGCTCTGCAGGCTCTCGCCTGCGGATGTGCGGGTGGTGAAGTCCCACTCGTCATCATCGTTGCTGGGCAGGCTGCTGGCGCTGGTCTGGTAGATGTCTTCCCAGGCCGTGTCGACTGGAAGCTCGTTGGGAATGCGCTCGTTCCACTCACCGTCCTCCAGGTTCTCGGCACTGGGCGTGCTTTCCTGGAAACTGTTGTCCTGAACTTCGGCGGCCGGCTTGTTCTCGGCGTTGTCCGCCATCGGGTCGCTGTTGTCGAAGTCGTCGCCGTCTTCCTGACGTTCGAGCATCGGATTGGACTCCAGCGCTTCCTGGATTTCCTGTTGGAGGTCCAGGGTAGAAAGCTGGAGCAGGCGGATGGCCTGTTGCAACTGCGGTGTCATCGTCAGTTGCTGGCCCATTTTTAGGACGAGCGATGGTTTCATGGCAGGGGCTAAATACCTTGTTCGCCGGCGCGCATGCGCCATCCACTACACGAGGGCGCCGGGGCGCCAAATCAAGCAAGTTTTATGCCTTAAATTGTAGCGTTTGCCTAGAGCGCTGTAACAACTTAAGCCTCGTTGAGGCGCTATTGCCAGTGCTCCAGGCGCGCCGAGGTCAGAGCCGGAACTCGTGACCCAGGTAAACCTCTTTGACCAGATCGTTGGCCAGGATGGTCTCGGCATCGCCCTCGGCGATCAGTTGACCATCATTGACGATGTAAGCGGTTTCGCAGATATCCAGGGTCTCGCGGACGTTGTGGTCGGTGATCAGAACACCGATGCCCTTGGCCTTGAGGTGGTGGATGATCTGCTTGATGTCGCCCACGGAAATCGGGTCGACACCGGCGAACGGCTCGTCCAGCAGGATGAACTTCGGTGCGGTTGCCAGTGCCCGGGCGATCTCGACGCGGCGTCGCTCACCACCGGACAGGCTCATGCCGAGGTTGTCGCGGATGTGGCTGATGTGGAACTCCTGCAGCAGGCTTTCCAGCTCCTTGCGGCGGCCATCGCGGTCGAGGTCCTTGCGGGTCTCGAGAATCGCCATGATGTTGTCGGCCACCGACAGCTTGCGGAAGATCGAGGCTTCCTGGGGCAGGTAGCCGATACCGGCACGGGCGCGACCGTGCATCGGTTGGTGGCTGACATCGAGGTTGTCGATGCGCACGCGGCCCTGATCGGCCTGGACCAGGCCTACGATCATGTAGAAGCAGGTGGTCTTGCCGGCGCCGTTGGGGCCGAGCAGGCCGACGATCTGGCCGCTGTCGATCGACAGGCTGACGTCGCGCACGACTTGCCGACCCTTGTAGCTCTTGGCCAGATGCTGGGCTTTGAGGGTTGCCATTTACTCGGCCTTCTTCTTCGGCTGGATCACCATGTCGATACGCTGACGCGGTGCAGTCACGTTGCCACCACGGCCCGCGGTCGCAACCTGGGTCTTGGTGTTGTAGACGATCTTCTCGCCTTCGGTGGTGTTGCCTTCGTTCTCGACCTTGGCGCGGTCGGTGAGGATCACCATGTCCTTCTGCGCCTGGTACTGGATGGTCACGGCCCAGCCTTTCATTTTATCGGGCTTGGCGGCGCTCTGCTGCTGCTCGAAGTAGGCCAGGTTGCCCACCGAGGTCACCACGTCGATGTCGCCTGACTGGGCGCGAGTGATGGTCACGGTGTTGCCTTTGATCATCATCGAACCTTGGGTGATGATCACATCGCCGGTGTAGGTGGCCACACCTTGCTTGTCGTCCAGGTGAGCATTGTCGGCCTGGATGCGGATCGGCTGGTCACGGTCGTTCGGCAGGGCGAAGGCGCTCGCGCTTCCCAGTGCTGCGCTCAGGCTGAGCAAAAGGGGGAGGGTTTTAACGAGCCTCATACTGTCCTCTTACGTTAGAGAGCAAGTCCATCTTGCCTTCTTTCAAATACGCTTTCATTCCTTTGCCCGTAGTCGTGCCACCGGCGCCGTCGATTCTAACGGCTTGCTCGGTCTGCGCATATTGCTTCTGCGGGAACACGGTCATGCGTGAGCTGGTGATGATCATTTCGCGCTGCTTTTCGTCGGTACGGGCAACGCGAACCTGGTCGATCAGTTCGACCTCGGAGCCGTCCGGGTTGACCTCGGCGCGCTCGCTTTGCACATGCCAGGGGTACTCGGTGCCGCGGTACATGTGCAGGTCGGGTTTGGTCAGCAGGGTAACTTCACTGGCGGTGAGGTGCTCCACCTTGTCGGCGGTCATCTCATACTGCAGCTTGCCATCGGGCAGAAACTGCACGCTATGGGCATTGATCGCATAGTAGTCGATCGCGCTCTCGTCCACCTGAGCCGCCGGCTTGTCGAGGAAGCTCTCCGGGCTGACGTTCCAGTAGCCGATTGCCACCAGCAGGGCGGCAATGACCGCGAGCAGCGCAATATTGCGGGCTTTCTTGCTGAACATGGGCGGCCTTACAGGTAATTGGCGTTGGCAGCGTCCAGGGTGCCCTGGGCCTGCATGATCAGTTCACAGAACTCGCGGGCAGCCCCTTCGCCGCCGCGTGCCTGGGTCACGCCGTGGGCGTGCTGGCGAACGAACGGCGCGGCGCTGGCCACCGCCATGCCCAGGCCGACCCGGCGAATCACCGGAAGGTCGGGCAGGTCGTCACCCAGATAGGCGACTTGTTCATAGCTTAGGCCCAGTTCGGCGAGCAGGCCGTCCAGAACCACCAGTTTGTCTTCCCTGCCTTGGAACAGGTGCGGGATGCCCAGGTTCTTGGCCCGGCGCTCGACCACCGGGGTCTTGCGCCCGCTGATGATCGCCGTGGTCACGCCGGAGGCCATGAGCATCTTGATGCCTTGGCCGTCCAGGGTGTTGAAGGTCTTGAATTCGCTGCCGTCTTCGAGGAAGTACAGGCGGCCGTCGGTGAGGACACCGTCGACGTCGAAGACGGCCAGCTTGATGGCCTTGCCGCGTTGCATCAGGTCGTGGTTCATGTCCATTGCTCTCCTTACATGACCCCGGCGCGCAGCAGGTCGTGCATGTTCAGGGCGCCAGTCGGGCGGTCGTTCTGGTCGACTACCACCAGTGCGCTGATCTTGTGGTCTTCCATGATCTTCAGGGCTTCGGCGGCCAGCATTTCGGCGCGAGCGGTCTTGCCGTGCACGGTCATCACTTCGTCGATCAGGGTGCTGTGCACGTCGATGTTGCGGTCCAGGCTGCGGCGCAGGTCGCCGTCGGTGAATATCCCGGCCAGCGTGCCGTCCTGTTCGAGAACAACGGTCATGCCCAAGCCTTTGCGCGACATTTCCAGCAGCGCGTCCTTGAGCAGGGTGCCACGTTGCACCTGCGGCAGTTCATCGCCCGAGTGCATGACGTTCTCGACCTTCAGCAGCAGACGGCGGCCAAGGGCGCCACCGGGGTGCGAGAAGGCGAAGTCTTCGGCGGTGAACCCGCGGGCCTCGAGCAGCGCGATGGCCAGGGCGTCGCCCAGCACCAGTGCGGCGGTGGTGGAGGAGGTGGGTGCCAGGTTCAGCGGGCAGGCCTCTTGAGCGACGCTGGCGTCGAGGTTGACCTCCGCAGCCTGCGCTAGCGGCGAGTCCGGGTTGCCGGTGAGGCTGATCATCTGGATGCCCAGGCGCTTGATCAGCGGCAGCAGGGTGACGATTTCAGCGGTGCTGCCGGAATTGGACAGGGCAAGAATGACGTCGTCGCGGGTGATCATGCCCATGTCGCCATGGCTGGCTTCGGCCGGATGCACGAAAAACGCCGTCGTGCCGGTGCTGGCCAGGGTCGCGGCGATCTTGTTGCCGATGTGCCCCGACTTGCCCATGCCGACCACGACGACCCGGCCCTTGCTCGCCAGAATCAGCTCGCACGCCTTGACGAAGCTAGCGTCGATGCGGGCCATCAGGCTCTGGACGGCCTCGAGTTCAAGGCGCAGGGTACGCTGGGCGGATTGGATCAGCTCGCTGGATTGGCTCATGTCGGAAAGCAATGCCTGATGAAAAGGCGGCGATTATAGCCGCAATAGAAGAAACCCTCACCCTTTCGATTGTCCTATCAAATGTCATGAAAGTCTGTCCCTGGGCTGAACGACTCCATGCATGGCCTTGGGGCGGCACTGTCAGCGGTGATATAGTTCCCTGCTATTCGGCCCGCCAGGGGCGTGTGTGCCTTCAAGATGAGGGCCGGCGTCCACTAGGACGAGGCTGCACTAGCAAGGAGTCTAGATGAGTGTGGATAGCGCCTACGCGGTCGAGTTGAAGGGAGTCACCTTCAAGCGCGGTTCGCGCAGCATTTTCAGCAATGTCGACATACGCATCCCGCGCGGCAAGGTCACCGGCATCATGGGGCCATCGGGTTGCGGCAAGACCACGTTGCTGCGTCTGATGGGGGCGCAACTGCGTCCAGCCAGCGGCGAAGTCTGGGTGGCCGGGCAGAACCTGCCGACCCTGTCCCGAAGCGACCTGTTCGACGCACGCAAGCAAATGGGGGTGCTGTTCCAGAGCGGCGCTCTGTTCACCGACCTCGACGTGTTCGAGAATGTCGCGTTTCCGTTGCGGGTGCACACCCAGCTGTCGGATGAAATGATTCGTGACATCGTGCTCATGAAGCTGCAGGCCGTCGGCCTGCGCGGCGCCATCGACCTGATGCCGGACGAACTGTCGGGTGGCATGAAGCGCCGTGTGGCGCTGGCCCGGGCTATTGCACTGGATCCGCAGATTCTGATGTACGACGAGCCGTTCGTCGGCCAGGACCCGATCGCCATGGGCGTGCTGGTGCGGTTGATTCGTCTGCTCAATGACGCGCTGGGCATCACCAGCATCGTCGTGTCCCACGATCTGGCCGAAACCGCCAGCATCGCCGACTACATCTATGTGGTCGGTGATGGGCAGGTATTGGGCCAGGGCACCCCTGACGAACTGATGGGTTCCGACAACCCGCGCATTCGCCAGTTCATGAAGGGTGACCCGGACGGTCCGGTGCCATTCCACTTTCCCGCGCCTGACTATCGCGCCGATCTGCTGGGGGCGCGTTGATGCGCAGAAAATCCTTACTCGAACGTATCCGTCTGTTCGGTCGCTCGGCGATCGACGTGCTGGCGGTGCTGGGGCGTTCCTGTCTGTTCCTGTTCCATGCGCTGGTGGGGCGTGGCGGCATCGGCGGCGGTTTCCAGCTGCTGACCAAACAGCTGTATTCGGTTGGCGTGCTGTCGCTGGCGATCATCGTCGTGTCGGGCGTGTTCATCGGCATGGTGCTGGCGCTGCAGGGTTACAGCATCCTGACCAAGTACGGCTCCGAGCAGGCGGTGGGGCAGATGGTTGCCCTGACCTTGCTGCGAGAACTCGGCCCGGTGGTGACCGCGCTGCTGTTTGCCGGGCGCGCAGGCTCTGCGTTGACCGCCGAAATCGGCAACATGAAGTCCACCGAGCAGTTGTCGAGCCTTGAGATGATTGGTGTCGACCCACTGAAATACATCGTCGCGCCGCGCCTGTGGGCCGGTTTCATCTCGTTGCCGCTGCTGGCGCTGATCTTCAGCGTGGTCGGTATCTGGGGTGGGTCCTGGGTTGCCGTCGACTGGCTGGGCGTTTACGAGGGCTCGTTCTGGGCCAACATGCAGAACAGTGTTTCCTTTACCGACGACGTGCTCAACGGGCTGATCAAGAGCCTGGTGTTCGCCTTCGTCGTCACCTGGATCGCCGTATTCCAGGGGTACGACTGTGAGCCCACCTCAGAAGGGATCAGCCGTGCCACCACCAAGACCGTGGTCTATGCCTCGCTGGCTGTCCTGGGTCTGGACTTTATTCTGACCGCCTTGATGTTTGGAGATTTCTGATGCAAAACCGCACCCTGGAAATCGGTGTCGGCCTGTTCCTTCTGGCCGGGATCCTGGCGCTGCTGCTGCTGGCCCTGCGTGTCAGCGGGTTGTCGGCCAGCCCGAGCAGCGATACCTATAAAGTTTATGCCTACTTCGACAATATCGCCGGTTTGACTGTCAGAGCTAAAGTGACCATGGCCGGGGTAACCATCGGCAAGGTCACCGCCATCGATCTGGACCGTGATTCCTACACCGGTCGGGTGACGCTGCAGCTGGACAAGAATGTCGACAACCTGCCGGTCGACTCCACTGCTTCGATCCTGACCGCCGGGCTGCTTGGCGAGAAGTACATCGGCATCAGCGTGGGCGGTGAGGAAGATGTGCTCAAGGATGGTGCCACCATCCATGACACTCAGTCCGCACTGGTGCTGGAAGATCTGATTGGCAAGTTCCTGCTCAACTCCGTTGGCAAGGAACCGAAAGAAGCGCAACCCGCTAATTAAGGAGTTTCCATGATTTCGATCCTGCGACGTGGCCTGCTGGTGCTCCTGGCGGCCTTCCCTCTGATGGCCCTGGCAGCCACCGGGCAGACCCCTCACGATGTGGTGCAGGGCACGACCACCGCGCTGCTGGGTGATCTGAAGGCCAACAAGGAGCAATACAAGACCAACCCGAACGCCTTCTACGATGCGCTTAACCGCATCCTCGGCCCGGTGGTGGACGCTGACGGTATTTCCCGCAGCATCATGACCGTCAAGTACTCGCGCAAAGCCACGCCTGAGCAAATGCAGCGCTTCCAGGAAAACTTCAAGCGCAGCCTGATGCAGTTCTACGGCAACGCCTTGCTGGAGTACAACAACCAGGGCATCACCGTCGATCCGGCCAAGGCCGATGACGGCAAGCGTGCCAGTGTTGGCATGAAGGTGACTGGCAACAATGGTGCCGTGTATCCGGTGCAGTACACCCTGGAAAACATCGGCGGCGAGTGGAAGGTGCGCAACGTGATCGTCAATGGCATCAACATTGGCAAGCTGTTCCGCGACCAGTTCGCCGACGCCATGCAGCGCAACGGCAACAACCTGGACAAGACCATCGACGGCTGGGCCGGCGAAGTGGCCAAGGCCAAGGAAGCTGCCGACAATTCGCCTGACAAGGAAGTGAAATGAGTGACACCGGCGTGAGCATGGCCGAGCCCGGCGTTCTGCGCCTGGCCGGCGTGCTGGATTACCGCAGCGGCCCTGCTTTGCGCAAGCAAGGGCAGGCGCTGATCGCGGCGAGTCGCGAAACCCACCTGGTGCTGGATTGCTCGGCGGTTGCCAAGTCGTCCAGTGTCGGCCTGTCGCTGCTGCTGGGGTTCATGCGCGATGCACAGGCCGGCGGCAAACGCTGGGAAGTGCGCGGTATGCCCGACGACATGCGGGAAATTGCCGGGGTCTATGATCTTGATGAGGTGCTGGCGAGCTGATCGCTCGTCGGCAATGGAGGGCCCCTCGGTCAGCACATGCCTTTGATGGGCTTCGCAGGCGAGGGGCTTTTTTGTATGATGGCCGACCCGCGCGCATCGGGCGCCGATTGAGGTTGAGCATGCAGGCCGTAGAAGTTAAAAGCTTCCTTGAAGAGAAATTGCCGGGATCCCGGGTCGAAGTTGAAGGCGAAGGCTGCAACTTCCAGTTGAACGTGATCAGCGACGAGTTGGCTGGCCTGAGCCCGGTCAAGCGTCAACAGGCGATCTATGCTCACCTGAATCCCTGGATCGCCAATGGCAGCATCCATGCGGTAACCATGAAATTTTTCAGCAGCGCAGCCTGGGCTGAGCGCACCTGAGCCAACTTGGCGGCGAGATTCCAATGGACAAACTGATTATTACTGGCGGCGCTCGTCTCGACGGCGAGATCCGCATTTCGGGCGCGAAGAACGCGGCCCTGCCTATTCTGTCGGCCACACTGCTGGCCGATGGCCCGGTGACCGTGGGCAACCTGCCACACCTGCACGACATCACCACCATGATCGAGCTGTTCGGTCGCATGGGCATCGAGCCTGTGATCGACGAGAAGCTGTCGGTGGAGATCGACCCACGCACCATCAAGACCCTGGTAGCCCCCTACGAGCTGGTCAAGACCATGCGTGCTTCGATCCTCGTGCTCGGCCCGATGGTCGCACGTTTCGGTGAAGCCGAAGTCGCCCTGCCTGGCGGTTGCGCCATCGGTTCGCGTCCGGTGGACCTGCACATCCGCGGCCTCGAGGCCATGGGTGCGAAAATCGAAGTCGAAGGTGGCTACATCAAGGCCAAGGCGCCTGAGGGCGGCCTGCGCGGTGCGCACTTCTTCTTCGACACCGTCAGCGTGACCGGTACCGAGAACATCATGATGGCCGCTGCCTTGGCCAAAGGCCGCAGCGTGCTGCAAAACGCCGCCCGTGAGCCGGAAGTGGTCGACCTGGCCAACTTCCTGATCGCCATGGGCGCGAAGATCCAGGGCGCGGGCACCGACACCATCACCATCGATGGCGTCGAGCGCCTGCACTCGGCTACCTATCGCGTCATGCCCGACCGTATCGAGACCGGTACCTACCTGGTTGCCGCTGCCGTTACCGGCGGTCGCGTCAAGGTCAAGGATACTGATCCGACCATTCTCGAGGCTGTGCTGGAAAAACTGAAGGAAGCCGGTGCCGACGTCACCACCGGTGACGACTGGATCGAGCTGGACATGCACGGCAAGCGGCCGAAAGCCGTCAACCTGCGTACCGCTCCGTACCCGGCGTTCCCGACCGACATGCAGGCGCAGTTCATCTCGCTCAACGCCATTGCCGAAGGCACCGGTGCAGTGATCGAGACGATCTTCGAGAACCGCTTCATGCACGTGTACGAAATGCACCGCATGGGCGCTCAGATCCAGGTCGAAGGCAACACCGCCATCGTCACCGGGGTCAAGGCACTCAAGGGCGCGCCGGTAATGGCCACCGACCTACGTGCTTCGGCCAGCCTGGTGCTGTCGGCGCTGGTCGCCGAAGGCGATACCCTGATCGACCGCATCTACCACATCGACCGTGGTTACGAGTGCATCGAAGAAAAACTGCAGATGCTCGGCGCCAAGATCCGCCGCGTACCGGGCTAGTAGCCTGAGGGCGCAGGGTGTGGGAGCGGGTTTACCCGCGAAGCAGACGCCGCAATGTATGGCACCGGCTTTGCCGGTGTTCGCGGGGCTGGCCCGCTCCTACGCACGAATTGAATGCGGTCAGGCGAAACCCGCCTGGCCGGCTGTAGCCGCTTAAGGACCGACGTTTCCCATGTTGACCATCGCGCTATCCAAAGGCCGAATCCTCGATGACACGCTGCCACTGCTGGCTGAAGCCGGTATCGTGCCGACCGAGAATCCGGACAAGAGCCGCAAGCTGATCATTCCTACCACGCAGGAAGACGTACGCCTGCTGATCGTCCGTGCCACCGATGTACCGACCTATGTCGAGCATGGTGCCGCCGACCTGGGTGTGGCTGGCAAGGACGTGCTGATGGAGTACGGCGGCCAGGGCCTGTACGAGCCTCTGGACCTGCAGATTGCCCGCTGCAAACTGATGACCGCCGGCGTCGTCGGTGCACCGGAGCCCAAGGGGCGCCTGCGTGTGGCCACCAAGTTCGTCAACGTAGCCAAGCGCTACTACGCCGAGCAGGGCCGTCAGGTCGATATCATCAAGCTGTACGGCTCCATGGAGCTGGCACCGCTGATCAACCTGGCCGACAAGATCATCGACGTGGTCGACACCGGCAACACCCTGCGCGCCAACGGCCTGGAGCCCCAGGAACTGATCGCCACGATCAGCTCGCGCCTGGTGGTCAACAAGGCTTCGATGAAAATGCAGCACGCCCGCATTCAGAGCCTGATCGACACCCTGCGCAAAGCTGTCGAATCTCGACACCGCGGCTGACTCGAACGCGCGACCTTCGCTGTCGCGCCCGTCTATCCGCGTCATAGCCATTTTTCTCGGGTGCCCGCGCGGATGGACTGGTAGCCTAGGGCGCCTGAGCATTCGCTAATAATCGAGGCCCTCGCCATGACCGTGTCCACTGCAATTGCCCGTCTCAACGCTGCTGATCCAGATTTCGCCCGACATCTGGATCATCTGCTGAGCTGGGAAAGCGTGTCCGATGACGCGGTCAACCAGCGCGTGCTCGACATCATCAAGGCCGTGCGTGAGCGCGGCGATGCGGCACTGGTGGAATTCACCCAGCGCTTCGACGGCGTCGATGCCAAGCGCATTGACGACCTGATCCTCGGTCGCGAGCGTCTTGAGCTGGCACTGACTCGTATTACCCCTGAACAGCGCGAAGCCCTGGAAAAGGCCGCCAACCGCGTGCGCCTGTACCACGAGCGGCAGAAGCAGGACTCCTGGCAGTACACCGAGGCCGACGGCACCGTGCTGGGCCAGAAAGTTACCCCGCTGGACCGCGCCGGCTTGTATGTGCCGGGTGGCAAGGCGTCCTACCCATCCTCCGTGCTGATGAACGCCATCCCGGCCAAAGTCGCAGGTGTGGGTGAGGTGGTGATGGTGGTGCCGACTCCGCGTGGCGAGGTCAATGAACTGGTGCTGGCCGCAGCCTGCATCGCCGGGGTCGACCGGGTATTCACCGTGGGTGGCGCCCAGGCGGTCGCGGCCTTGGCCTATGGCACCGAGAGCGTGCCGCAGGTGGACAAGATCGTCGGCCCAGGCAACATCTATGTGGCCACCGCCAAGCGCCATGTGTTCGGCCAGGTGGGCATCGACATGATCGCCGGCCCGTCGGAAATTCTCGTGGTGTGCGACGGCCAGACCGTCCCTGACTGGATCGCCATGGACCTGTTCTCCCAGGCCGAGCACGATGAGGACGCCCAGGCCATCCTCGTCAGCCCGGATGCCGACTTCCTCGACCGCGTTGCCGCCAGCATCGACAAATTGCTGCCGACCATGGAGCGTGCCGAAATCATCGAGAAGTCGATCAACGGCCGTGGTGCCTTGATTCAGGTGCGTGACATGCAGCAGGCCATTGAAGTCGCCAACCGCATCGCCCCAGAGCACCTTGAGCTGTCGGTTGCCGACCCGCAGGCCTGGCTGCCGCAGATCCGCCACGCTGGCGCGATCTTCATGGGCCGCCACACCAGCGAAGCGCTGGGCGACTACTGCGCCGGCCCCAACCACGTGCTGCCGACTTCCGGCACTGCGCGCTTCTCGTCGCCGCTGGGGGTGTATGACTTCCAGAAGCGTTCGTCGATCATCTTCTGCTCCGAGCAGGGCGCGTCCGAGCTGGGCAAAACCGCCTCGGTCCTGGCCCGTGGCGAGTCGTTGACCGCCCACGCCCGCAGCGCCGAATACCGTATCCTGACCCAAGACAAGGGGAACTGAGCAATGAGTCGATTCTGGAGCCCCTTCGTCAAGGACCTGGTGCCTTACGTCCCGGGTGAGCAGCCGAAGCTGGCCAAGCTGGTCAAACTCAACACCAACGAAAACCCTTATGGCCCGTCGCCCAAGGCGCTGGAGGCCATGCGTGGCGAACTCAACGACAACCTGCGCCTGTACCCGGACCCGAACGGTGACCGGCTCAAGCAAGCGGTGGCCGAGTACTACGACGTGACCCCGGCTCAGGTGTTCGTTGGCAACGGTTCGGACGAAGTGCTGGCACACATCTTCCACGGCCTGTTCCAGCACGCCCAGGGCCCGCTGCTGTTCCCGGATGTCAGCTACAGCTTCTACCCGGTGTACTGCGGCCTGTACGGCATTCCGTTCGAGCAGGTACCGCTGGATGAGCAGTTCCAGATTCGCGTCGCGGATTATGCCAAGCCCAATGCCGGCATCATTTTCCCCAACCCCAACGCACCTACCGGCTGCCTGATGCCGCTGGAACAGGTCGAGCAACTGCTGCAGGCCAACCGTGATTCGGTGGTGGTGGTCGATGAGGCCTACATCGATTTCGGTGGTGAAACCGCGATCAAGCTGGTGGACCGCTACGACAACCTGCTGGTCACCCAGACCCTGTCCAAGTCGCGCTCTCTGGCCGGTTTGCGCGTCGGCCTGGCCGTAGGCCATCCAGACCTGATCGAGGCGCTGGAGCGGATCAAGAACAGCTTCAACTCCTACCCGCTGGACCGTATGGCGATCGTTGGCGCGGCCGTAGCCTTCGAAGACCAGGCTTATTTCGAAGAAACCTGCCGCAAGGTGATCGACAGCCGCGAGGCGTTGGTCGAACAGCTCGTCGCCAAGGGTTTCGAGGTGCTGCCATCGGCTGCCAACTTCATCTTCGCCCGTCACTCGCAGCAGGACGCGGCGCAGCTGGCGGCACGGCTGCGTGAACAGGGCGTCATCGTGCGTCACTTCAAGCAGGAGCGTATTGCACAGTTCCTGCGAATCACCATTGGCACGCCGGAGATGAACCAGGCGTTGCTCGATGCGCTGAACTAAGCCAGCAGCTCGATCGCCGTGGTTCTTCGCCACGGCGGTTGAGTCTAATGTGTATCGGTCGGGCTGTTGCGCACAGCCACTGGAGTGCCGTCCAGCACCAGCACGTAATCGTTGGCCTGGGCCATGCCCTGCGGATCGGTCCATTCCTGAAGCTTCGCCTGCACATTCGCGACCACCTGGCCATTTCGATGGATGACCACTGTCTCCTCGGACGTGCTGTTCCATAGCAGCTTGGCTTCACTCTCCTTTGCCCTTGCCTTGCGTACACCCGTGTTGCCCAGCAACGGGGTGCCATCGAGTTGCCAATCGGGTAGCAGGTCGAGCCCCATATGCCGCAACACAGTCGTGGCCACCGACGACTGCGCGGCAAAGCTGTAGAGGTTGTTCGGCCAGGGGTTGTCTTCTGGAATGCTGGGTTGGGTCAACTCTTCGTTCAGCGGTTTGTTACTGGCGATGAATATGGTCTTTTCCTGTTCTGTCACGCCGCCATGGCCCATGCCCCTGTAATCACGGCCATGGTCCGTGCTGACGATCACCAGCCAGTCCTCCTGCTGATGCTTGCGTTGGCGCTCGGCCACCTTGTCCAGCAGGCGGCCCAGGCGTGTATCTGCATTCTGCAGTGCTTCCTGATAGCGGGCACCGAAGCCGTTGCTGTGGCCAGTCTGGTCGGGCTCATCCAGCTGGATGAAGGTGAAGTCTGCCGACGTGCCATCGAGGATCTCCAGAGTGCGCTGGATGACCTGGTCGTCGGTCAAGCCGCTTTCGCGCACGTTGTTGCCCTGGGCATCTTCCAGCAGGAACGCGGTATTGATCGGTGCCCAGTTCACGACGCTCGAAATGTAGGCATTGGGCAGGGCTTGTCGAAGGCGCCTGAACACGCTTGGGTACGCTGGATCGAGCCTCAGCGAAGGATTGTTGGACACCACACCATGTTTGATGGCCCAGACGCCGGTCAGCAAAGTCATCCACCCTGGGCCGCTGTTGGTTTCTTGTTCCGTCGCCCGCCCAGTGATGCCTCCGGCATAGGCCTTGCCATAGTGCAGGCGCTTTTTCAGGTTGGTGTTTTCCCCCAGTTGCTCGTAGTGCAGCAATTGGACGCCGTCCATGCCGACGATCAAGGTCTTGGGTTGCACGGCCTGAGGTGACAGGTCGCAACCGGCCAGCAGCAGGCAAAGCATCAGGCTCAATCCGCGAAGCAGCATCGTTGGGCATCCTCCAGTGAGAGCCGTAAGCGTTGCAATTAGCATGGCAGCCCACAACTGGCAGAAATGCCAGGTGGTTTGATGTTGATCATGGCTTGCATTAAGCTTCGAAAATTCATCGGATGATTGGTTGAATGAAATGAGCAGTGAATTGTCCAGGCGCTCGCTGGTCGAGCTAGCGGTCGAGCGCATGCGTGAGCGTATTCTTCAGGGCGACTGGAAAGTCGGCCAACGCCTGCCGACCGAGCCCGAACTGGCCCTGGAGTTGGGCATCAGCCGTAACACCGTTCGTGAAGCCATGCGCGTGCTGGCATTCAGCGGCCTGGTGGAGATCCGTCAGGGTGATGGCAGCTACCTGCGCACTGCCCAGGACCCGTTGCAGGCGGTGTTGGCCATGTCGCGCTGCACCCCTGAGCAAGCCCGGGAAACGCGGCACATTCTGGAAACCGAAGCCATCGGCCTGGCAGCCCTGCGCCGCACTGAAGCGGACATTCAAGGCTTGCGTGAAGCGCTGCAAGGCAGTGGTGAACACTTTCACGGTGACGTCGATGCCTACGTGAGCTGCGATCTGGTGTTCCACCAGCGGCTGGTAGATGCCGCCCACAACCCGGCGTTGAGCGAGTTGTATCGCTATTTCTCCGGTGTGGTGGCCGCAGCACTGCAACACAACATGGCTACGGTCCCACGCAGCCAGGCGACCTTCGATCTGCACGGGCAGATTCTAGAGGCCATCGAACAGCGCGATCCGGAGCGGGCCAAGTGCCTGAGCCGTACCCTCATTGAATCCTGATATCGAGAAGGCCATGGCTGAACCAATGACCCGAAACACGACGGCTGTCGAGCGGGAGTTCGACGAACTGCTGATCGACGCTGAGGCCGACGACGAGCAAGTACAACAGCAGCCGGTGGTCCTGGTCCGGCCATGGTTGCTGTTGCTTGGCCTGGTACTGGTGGCGCTGAACCTGCGCCCGGCATTGTCGAGCATGGCGCCGGTGCTGGGCCAGGTTTCTGCAGGGCTGGGTTTGACGGGGTCCGAGGCTGGATTGCTGACCACGCTGCCAGTGCTTTGCCTTGGCTTGTTCGCACCGCTGGCGCCGATTCTGGCGCGCCGTTTCGGTAGCGAGCGGGTGATTCTGGGCATTCTGCTGACCCTGGCGCTGGGTATTCTGGTGCGCAGCACACTCGGCGTAGCCGGTGTGTTTGTGGGTAGCCTGGTGGCCGGTGCGAGCATTGGCATCATCGGTGTGCTGTTACCCGGCATCGTCAAACGCGATTTTCCGCAACATGCCGGCACGCTGACCGGCGTCTACACCATGGCGCTATGCCTGGGGGCTGCGATAGCAGCGGGCGCCACGGTGCCTCTGGCCACTCGATTCGAGGGTAGCTGGGCAATGGGGCTGGGGTTCTGGGTGGTGCCGGCATTCTTGGCGATGCTCGTCTGGTTGCCCCAGGCGCGCCAGGGGCACGGGCTGCACAAGGTCGCTTATCGCGTTCGCGGGCTGTGGCGTGATCCGCTGGCCTGGCAGGTCACGCTCTACATGGGGCTGCAGTCGTCGCTGGCGTACATCGTCTTTGGCTGGCTGCCGTCGATTCTGATCGGGCGCGGCTTGAGTCCGACCCAGGCAGGGCTGGTGCTGTCCGGCTCGGTGATCGTGCAACTGGTCAGTTCGCTCAGTGCGCCGTGGCTGGCCACCCGAAGCAAGGACCAGCGCGTGGCGATCGTGATCGTCATGCTGCTTACGCTGGCAGGGTTGTTCGGTTGCCTGTATGCGCCGCTTTCCGGGCTATGGGGCTGGGCCGTGGTGCTGGGGCTTGGCCAGGGCGGCACCTTCGCCCTGGCGCTGACACTGATCGTCCTGCGTTCCAGGGACGCGCATGTGGCTGCCAACCTGTCGAGCATGGCCCAAGGCGTTGGCTATACGCTGGCCTCAATGGGGCCGTTCGCCGTCGGGGTCGTGCACGACCTGACCGGGGGTTGGGCGGCGGTGGGCTGGATCTTTGCTGTGTTGGGTATCGGCGCCATCGTGTTCGGGCTTGGGGCGGGGCGGGCTTTGCATGTGCAGGTGAGTAGTGAAAAAGTCTGAAGATCTTCGCGGGTTTACCCGCGAAGAAGCCGGTACCGACCCAACAAACATTCATGTTGCGAATGGGCATGGCATTGCCTCGTGCCACGGATTATCGTGCACCTTTCGATTCCCTGGACGGACCTTCCCCATGAGCGACGCCAATCGTGACTTGATCAACCGCTTCTACCAGGCCTTCCAACGCCTGGACGCCGAGGCCATGGTGGCGTGCTACAGCGACGATGTCGTTTTCAGCGACCCGGTGTTCGGCACCCTGCGTGGCCAGGATGCCGGTGACATGTGGCGCATGCTCACCACTCGCGCCAAAGACTTTTCCCTGACCTTCGACCAGGTCAGGGCCAATCAGGACAGCGGTTGCGCACATTGGGTGGCCACCTACCTGTTCAGCCAGACCGGCCGTGTCGTCATAAACGATATCCAGGCGCGCTTCGTCATCCGCGATGGCCTGATCTGCCAGCACGAAGACAGCTTCGACCTGTGGCGCTGGTCGCGTCAGGCGCTGGGGCTGCCGGGTGTGCTGCTGGGATGGTCACCCATGCTGCAGAACAAGGTGCGTCAGCAAGCGTTCAAAGGGCTGCGTGCGTTTCAGCAAGGGCGCTGAGCGGGTAAGCTGTCGGCTTTATCATCAGTTCGAAGCATCGTGAGCGAAGTAGTCGAGAATCCTGCCGGCAAACCTTGGTACGTGTACCTGGTGCGGGCTGCCAATGGCTCGTTGTACTGCGGCATCAGTGATGATCCGCAGCGGCGGTTCATCGCGCATCAGAAGGGGCAGGGCGCCCGTTACTTCAAGACCAGCCCTGCCCAGGCACTGGTATACGTCGAGCAGTGGCCGGATAAAGGCGAGGCGCTGCGTCAGGAGCGGCTGGTGAAGAAGCTGCGCAAGTCGGCCAAGGAGGCGTTGGTGGCCTCCTATGGTGCCGGTATCGCAGCGCAGGCCCTGTAGGGGCGGGCTTGCCCGCGATAGGCTGCGCAGCGGCCCCTGGCAAGATCAGTCCTTGCGGCGCTTGAGCTGATCCACCAGCGTGGTCGGCAGGCCTTTGATGATCAGGGTGCCGGCGACCTCGTCATATTCCACCTTGTCCCCCAGCAAATGCGCCTCGAAGCTGATCGACAGCCCTTCGGCACGACCGGTGAAGCGGCGGAACTGGTTGAGGGTGCGTTTATCGGCCGGGATCTCCGGCGACAGCCCGTAGTCCTTGTTGCGGATGTGATCGTAGAACGCCTTGGGGCGATCTTCGTCGATCAAGCTGGACAGCTCTTCCAGCGTCACTGGCTCACCAAGCTTGGTCTGGGTGGTGGCGTACTCGACCAGGGTCTGGGTCTTCTCGCGTGCAGACTCCTCCGGCAGGTCTTCGCTCTCGACGAAGTCGCTGAATGCCTTGAGCAGGGTGCGGGTTTCCCCAGGGCCGTCGACCCCTTCCTGGCAGCCGATGAAGTCGCGGAAGTAGTCCGAAACCTTCTTGCCATTCTTGCCTTTGATGAACGAGATGTACTGTTTGGAATTCTGGTTGTTCTTCCACTCGGACAAGTTGATGCGCGCGGCCAGGTGTAGTTGACCCAGGTCCAGGTGACGTGAAGGGGTGACATCCAGCTCGGCGTTCACCGCCACGCCTTCGCTGTGGTGCAGCAGGGCAATGGCCAGGTACTCGGTCATGCCTTGTTGATAATGGGCAAAAAGGATATGCCCACCGGTGGAGAGGTTGGACTCTTCCATCAGCTTTTGCAGGTGCTCGACCGCCACACGGCTGAAGGCAGTGAAGTCTTTTTCGTCTTCCAGGTATTGCTTCAGCCAACCGCTGAGCGGGTAGGCGCCGGATTCACCGTGGAAGAATCCCCAGGCTTTGCCTTGCTTGGCGTTGTAGCTGTCGTTGAGGTCGGCCAGCAGGTTTTCGATGGCGTCCGATGCGCCAAGCTCGCTGTCACGTGCATGCAGCACGGCGGGGCTGCCATCGGGCTTCTTGTCGATCAGGTGAACGATGCAATGACGGATTGGCATGGAATTCTCGAATGGGGTTGGGCGGTGCATAGCCGCGCTGCAAAGTCGCTCAGTTTACCTGAGTGCACTGGCGATGCAGTGGCCAGATGTTGGCGTAAATGCCTGTTGTTCGTTTTTTGTTCAATTTTTTGCGTTTTCGGGCCAAACCCCCGAAAAACCTACACAAAATCGAAGTTGGCAGCGGATATTTATCCATTCCTGTGGTAGCTTTGCGCGGTCTTGCGCCCCCTCAAGTGGCGCATTGCTGGCAGTTGCTGGCGTCGTGTCGAACCAAACGCCGATTTTCGAATCTACATTCGCGATTGGCGCGGCCCTCCATTATTCAGGGGCTGGCCCGATAACGACGTAGCACGCTGCATAACCTCTGAATTTTTAGGGAAGGAACACCACCATGGCATTGACCAAAGACCAACTGATTGCCGACATCGCCGAATCGATCGCCGCGCCAAAAGCCACCGCTAAAAACGCTCTGGAGCAACTGGGCCAGATCGTTGCTGACCAACTGGAAAACGGCGCTGAAATCACCCTGCCAGGCATCGGCAAGCTGAAAGTCTCCGAGCGTCCTGCCCGTACCGGCCGCAACCCTTCGACTGGCGCTGCCATCGAAATCGCTGCCAAGAAAGTCGTCAAGTTCGTTCCGGCCAAAGCCCTGACCGACGCCATCAACAAGTAATTGTCGATGTCTTGATGAAACCGCGCCCGGCTTGCCCGGGCGCGGTTTTTTCATGCCTGTGATTTGCGCCGGGCGTGCCAGGCCTGGCGCGCGGCGTCATCCTGGAAGCTCCAGGCAACCATGCGGCTCTGCTTCTGCCCCTGGCCCATTTCGACGATACGCACCGCCTTGGCCCCGGCCTTTTTCAGCGCGGCCTCGATGCCTGGCAGGTTGCTGGCCTTGGACACCAGGCTGGTGAACCACAAAACTTGCTCAGCGTACTGCACGCTTTCCCCAACCAGCTGCGTGACGAAGCGGATCTCACCGCCCTCGCACCACAGTTCGTTGTTTTGCCCACCGAAATTCAGCACAGGCAACTTGCGCTTGGGGTCCTGCTTGCCCAGGTTTTTCCACTTGCGCTGGCTGCCACGGGTGGCTTCGTCGCGGGAAGCGTGGAAGGGTGGGTTGCACAGCGTCAGGTCAAAGCGTTCGTCCTCTTGCAGCAGGCCGCTGAGGATGTGCTTGCGGTTGGCCTGCTGGCGCAGGGTAATGCCCTTGCTCAGGCCATTGGCCTGGACGATGGCCTTGGCCGATGCCAGGGCCACGGGGTCGATGTCCGACCCCAGGAAGCGCCAGCGGTAGTCGCTATGGCCCAGCAGAGGGTAGATGCAGTTGGCACCTACACCGATATCGAGCGCGCGCACCTGTGGGCCCTTGGGGATTTCGCCAGCGTTGTCCTCGGCCAGCAGGTCGGCGGCCACGTGGACATAGTCGGCGCGGCCTGGAATCGGCGGGCATAGGTAATCGGCAGGGATATCCCAGTGCTGGATGCCGTACTGGGCCTTCAACAGGGCACGGTTGAACACCCGCACGGCTTCGGGGTTGGCGAAGTCGATGCTGGGTTTGCCGTGGGGGTTGGTGATGGTGAAGCGAGCCAGGTCAGGGTGCGCCTTGATCAGGCTGAGGAAGTCGTAGCGGCCCTGGTGGCGGTTGCGCGGGTGCAGGGTGGGTTTGTCGGTCATGGTAGGGTCCTGAAAAAGCATCGCCGCGGTTCGTCGCCACGACAAGCCGGCTACCACAGGTTGTGGGAGCCGGCTTGTCGTGGCGACGAACCGCGGCGATGGGCTGCAAAGCAGCCCGCTAAGGCTTCACTTTAAGTTACAGCGCAGCAATCCGCGCATGCTGCTCGGTGAAGTTGGCCAGGGCCTGCTCGGACTCGGCCAGCTTGGCGCGTTCCTTCTCGATCACCGCAGGCGGTGCCTTGTCGACGAAGGCGGCATTGGACAGCTTGCCACCCACGCGTGCCACTTCGCCTTGCAGACGCTGGATCTCCTTGTTCAGGCGAGCCAGTTCAGCGTCCTTGTCGATCAGGCCGGCCATCGGTACCAGCACCTGCAGGTCACCCACCAGTGCGGTGGCCGACAGCGGGGCCTCGTCCTGCTCACCGAGTACGGTGAACGATTCGACCTTGGCCAGCTTCTTCAGCAACGCTTCGTTTTCCAGCAGGCGACGCTGGTCGTCGGCATTGGCGTTCTTCAGGAACAGCGGCAGCGGCTTGCCTGGGCCGATGTTCATTTCGGCGCGGATGTTGCGCAGGCCGACCATCAGCTGTTGCAGCCACTCGATATCGCCTTCGGCGGCGACGTCGATGCGTGCTTCGTTCGCCACCGGCCACGGTTGCAGCATGATGGTCTTGCCGTCGATGCCGGCCAGCGGCGCGATGCGCTGCCAGATTTCTTCGGTGATGAACGGCATGAACGGGTGGGCCAGGCGCAGGGCCACTTCCAGCACGCGCACCAGGGTGCGACGGGTACCACGGGCGCGCTCGACCGGGGCGTTCTCGTCCCACAGAACCGGCTTGGACAGCTCCAGGTACCAGTCGCAGTACTGGTTCCAGATGAACTCGTACAGGGCCTGGCTGGCCAAGTCGAAGCGGAATTGCTCGAGCTGGCGGGTGACTTCGGCTTCGGTACGTTGCAGCTGCGAGATGATCCAGCGGTCGGCCAGCGACAGCTCGTAGGCCTCGCCGTTCTGGCCGCAGTCTTCGCCCTTGTCCAGGACGTAGCGGGCAGCGTTCCAGATCTTGTTGCAGAAGTTGCGGTAACCCTCGACGCGGCCCATGTCGAACTTGATGTCACGACCGGTGGAAGCCAGCGAGCAGAAGGTGAAGCGCAGGGCGTCGGTGCCGTAGCTGGCGATGCCTTCGGGGAACTCGGCCTTGGTCTGCTTGGCGATCTTCTCGGCAAGCTTGGGCTGCATCATGCCGCTGGTACGTTTTTCCAGCAGGGCGTCGAGGGTGATGCCATCGACGATGTCCAGCGGGTCCAGGACGTTGCCCTTGGACTTGGACATTTTCTGGCCCTGGCCGTCGCGCACCAGACCGTGCACGTAGACGGTCTTGAACGGTACTTGCGGGGTGCCGTCTTCGTTCTTGATCAGGTGCATGGTCAGCATGATCATGCGCGCAACCCAGAAGAAGATGATGTCGAAGCCGGTGACCAGCACGTCGGTGGAGTGGAAGGTCTTCAGGAACTCGGTCTGTTCCGGCCAGCCCAGGGTGGAGAAGGTCCACAGGCCCGAGCTGAACCAGGTGTCGAGTACGTCGTCGTCCTGACGCAGGACCACGTCGGCACCCAGGTTGTGCTTGGCACGGACTTCTTCTTCGTTGCGGCCGACATAGACCTGGCCGGCCTCGTCGTACCAGGCCGGAATGCGGTGGCCCCACCACAGCTGACGGCTGATGCACCAGTCCTGGATGTCGCGCATCCAGGAGAAGTACATGTTTTCGTACTGCTTGGGCACGAACTGGATACGGCCGTCTTCCACGGCGGCGATGGCAGGCTCGGCCAGCGGTTTGGTGGAAACATACCACTGGTCGGTCAGCCACGGCTCGATGACGGTGCCCGAACGGTCGCCTTTCGGCACTTTCAGGGCGTGGTCATCGATGCTTACCAGCAGGCCTTGGGCGTCCAGGTCGGCGACGATCTGCTTGCGCGCGACGAAGCGGTCCAGGTTGGCGTACTGGGCGGGCAGGCTGGTGTCGATCTGCTCGTTGACGCTGCCGTCGAGGTTGAAGGCCTGAGCGCTTGCCAGCACCAGGGCGTTCTTGTCGAAGATGTTGAGCAGCGGCAGGTTGTGGCGCTTGCCGACTTCATAGTCGTTGAAGTCGTGGGCCGGGGTGATCTTCACGCAGCCGGTGCCGAACTCCGGGTCGCAGTAATCGTCGGCGATGATCGGAATACGACGGCCGACCAGCGGCAGCTCGACGAACTTGCCGATCAGGGCCTGGTAGCGCTCGTCGTTCGGGTTGACGGCGACCGCCGCGTCACCCAGCAGGGTTTCCGGACGGGTGGTGGCGACGACCAGGTGGTCCTTGCCTTCCGCGGTTTTCGCGCCGTCGGCCAGCGGGTAACGCAGGTTCCACAGGTGGCCTTTCTCGTCGTGGTTTTCAACTTCCAGGTCGGAGATGGCGGTGTGCAGCTTGGTGTCCCAGTTGACCAGGCGCTTGCCGCGGTAGATCAGGCCGTCTTCGTGCAGGCGCACGAAGGCTTCCTTGACCGCTTCGGACAGGCCGTCGTCCATGGTGAAGCGCTCGCGGCTCCAGTCAACGGACGAGCCCAGGCGGCGGATCTGACGGCTGATGTTGCCGCCGGATTGCTCTTTCCATTCCCAGACCTTGTCCAGGAAGGCTTCGCGGCCCAGGTCGTGGCGGTTCTGGCCCTTGGCTTCGAGCTGGCGCTCGACCAGCATCTGGGTGGCGATACCGGCGTGGTCGGTACCTGGCTGCCACAGGGTGTTACGGCCCTGCATGCGGCGGAAACGGATCAGGGCGTCCATGATCGCGTTGTTGAAGCCGTGGCCCATGTGCAGGCTACCCGTCACGTTCGGCGGCGGGATCATGATGGTGTAGGACTCGCCTGCACCTTGCGGGGCGAAATAGTTCTCGGACTCCCAGGTGTTGTACCAGGAAGTTTCGATGGCGTGCGGCTGGTAGGTCTTATCCATGCGCGGCGGGACCCTATGGCATTAATTCGGGAAAGCCGGGAAGTATAACCAAGGTGGGGGCCGCAGGCGACTGCTGCCTGTACCGGCCCTATCGCCGGCAAGCCGGCTCCCACAGGTTCAGCGTCGGTCTCGCGGCCAACGTTTTGCCTGTGGGAGCCGGCTTGCCGGCGATAGGGCTGGTGCAGCTTACTCCGAACGCTTGATCAACCGCTCCATGCGCGCATCCAGCCGGCGCTTGATTTCGTTCTCGATGTGCGGGGTGAAGTCGTTGATCACGTCCTGCATGATCTGCTGCGCGGCGGCGCGAAGTTCGCTCTCCAGGTGCAGGAGGGTGTCCTGGCGGCGGGTCTGCGGGTCGTCCTCTGGCGCGGCGGCAGGCGGTGCCGCATTCACCGGCGGGTTGCCAGCAGGCTCGTCGAGCAGCAAGGGAATCTGTTCGACCGTTTCGGTCAGCAACGGCGGTTGCAGGTTGGCGTCACCCAGAAGCTGGCGAATCGACTCCAGGTCGTCGAGCAGATGGGTGGAATCGGGTAGGGCGGAAGGCTTGTCCATCGTCGTCAAAGTCGCTGTAAGCGGTGGTCTTGCAGAGCATAGCCCCGTTCGCGGTAGAAACGGAATCGTTCGCGTGCGGATTGGCGGATACCGGGCTCCTCGACGACGATTTCGGCAACCCGTTCGAACTGGTCGACGAACCCTGGCACCGAAGCGCCGAGGTTGATCAGCAGGTCACGGTGGTCGCCAGCATCGTCAGCCAGGCCTAAGGCTACCCTGGCATCGGCATGCGCCTCGGCCAGGTCGTGAGGTACGAACGCCTCGCCCTTGAAGCGCCATAGGCGCTGGTCCAGCTCATTGCGCTGCTCGGCGTCCTGGCAATGCAGGTAGACCCGGTGGCCGAGCCGCCAGGCCTTCTCGCACAGCTTGCAGGCGAAATCCAGCCGCGCCGACAGGGAGTCGGTGGGCAGGATGTAGAAATCGACTTTGCTCATGATGTGTTCTGCCGGCCGGTGGCGCACGGGGCGCCACCGGTTTCACGGCTTCAGGCGCCAGCGCGGTCCAGCAGGTACTGGGTCAGCAGCGGAACCGGACGGCCAGTGGCGCCCTTGTCCTTGCCGCCGCTGATCCAGGCAGTGCCGGCGATGTCCAGGTGCGCCCAGTTGTAGGCCTTGGCGAAGCGCGACAGGAAGCAGCCAGCGGTGATGGTGCCGGCCTTCGGGCCACCGATGTTGCCCATGTCGGCGAACGGGCTGTCCAACTGTTCCTGGTACTCATCGAACAGCGGCAGCTGCCAGGCGCGGTCGTCGGCGCGTTTGCCGGCGTCGAGCAACTGGCCGACCAGTTCGTCATTGTTGCCCATCAGGCCCGAAGTGTGGCTGCCCAGAGCGACGATGCAGGCGCCGGTCAGGGTGGCAATGTCGATCACCGCCTGGGGCTTGAAGCGTTCGGCGTAGGTCAGGGTATCGCACAGCACCAGACGGCCTTCGGCGTCGGTGTTGAGGATTTCCACGGTCTGGCCGCTCATGGTGGTGACGATGTCGCCAGGGCGGGTCGCGCCACCGCTTGGCATGTTCTCGGCACACGCCAGCAGGCACACCAGGTTGATCGGCAGTTGCAGTTCCAGCACCGCGCGCAGGGTGCCGAACACGCTGGCGGCACCGCACATGTCGAACTTCATTTCATCCATGCCGGCGCCAGGCTTGAGGCTGATGCCGCCGGTGTCGAAGGTGATGCCCTTGCCGACCAGCACGAACGGTTTTTCGCTCTTCTTGCCGCCCTGGTAGTTGAGCACGATCAGGCGCGGAGGTTGGTCGCTGCCCTGGCCTACGGCGTAGAAGGCGCCCATGCCCAGGTCCTTGATTTTCTTCTCATCCAGCACTTCGACCTTCAGCGCCTTGTGCGCCTTGCCCAGGTCCTTGGCCTGTTCGGCCAGGTAGCTTGGGTGGCACAGGTTCGGCGGCAGGTTGCCCAGGTCGCGGGTGAAGGCCATGCCAGTAGCGATGGCGCTGGCGTGCTTGACGGCGCGCTCGGCCTCGGCCTGGCCGGCCTTGTCGGTCAGCAGGGTGATTTTCTTCAGGGCACGCGGTTCGGCTTTCTGGCTCTTGAAACGGTCGAACACGTACTCGCCGTCGAGCAGGGTTTCGGCCAGCAGGCGGAACTTGCCGTAGTGGGCATCGCGGTTGCTCACGGCGATGTCATCCAGAGCCAGCACGGCATCGCCGCCGCCCAGGTTCTTCAACACACCGGCCACGCTGGCGACCAGCTTGCGCCAGCCGCGATCGCCAAGCGCCTCGTCCTTGCCGCTGCCGACCAGCAGCACGCGCTCGGCCTTGAGCCCCGGCAGGCTGTGCAGCAGCAGGGTCTGGCCAGGCTTGCCGGCCAGGTCGCCACGCTTAAGCAGAGCGCTGATGGCGCCATCGGTGGCTTGGTCGACGGCCTTGGCGACAGCGCCGAGTTTGCGGCCTTCACCAACCGGTACGACCAGCGTTGCGGTTTTCACGGATGCAGCGGCTACGCTTTTTACAACCAGTTCCATGTCAGGGTCCCCGAATGATCTTTACCGTAGGCGCTGAATGTTTGCGTGCGCCGGGCGGGCTTGGCCGCGTGGTCGCGTGCCAGTGGAAAAGCTGCCAGTTTGAGCCTGCGACAAGCGTGCTGACAACCCCGAAGTGCGGCTTCATGCGCGGCCAAGTGACAGGCGCGGTCAATCACAGGATAATGCGCGCACTTTTTATGGAGGTTCGCCGTTGGCGAACCAGCATTGGTCTGGCTGTACTACGTCATAGTCTGGCGCCATTGTTTGGCAGTCCGCCCCTGACAACCCAGGAGTGTCTGGTTTGATCGTCTTTCGTTATCTGTCCCGCGAGGTCCTGGTGACCTTGAGCGCCGTCAGCGCCGTGCTGCTGGTGATCATCATGAGCGGGCGCTTCATCAAGTACCTGGCCCAGGCCGCCCAAGGCGTGCTCGACCCCAGCGTACTGTTCCTGATCATGGGTTTCCGCTTGCCGGGTTTCCTGCAGTTGATCCTGCCGCTGGGCCTGTTCCTCGGCATTCTGCTGGCCTATGGCCGGCTGTACCTGGAAAGCGAGATGACCGTGCTTTCCGCCACCGGCATGAGCCAGCAGCGCCTGCTTGGCCTGACCATGGCCCCGGCGGCGCTGGTGGCCGTGTTGGTCGCCTGGCTGAGCCTGAGCCTGGCGCCACTGGGCGTTGCCCAGGTCCAGCAGATCATCAGCCAGCAGGATGCCCTGACCGAGTTCGACACCCTGGTGCCGGGCCGTTTCCAGACCCTGCGTGACGGCTCGCGGGTGACTTACACCGAGCAACTGACGGACGACCGTATCAACCTCGGTGGCGTGTTCATTTCCGAGAAGCGCTTCAACCAGGACAAGACCAAGGACCGTGCACCGTCGGTGCTGGTCGCCGAGAAAGGCCACCAGGAAGTGCAGGCCGACGGCAACCGCTATCTGGTTCTGGAGAACGGCTACCGTTACGACGGCAACCCTGGCCAGGCCGATTACCGTGCCATCAAGTACGACACCTATGGGGTGTTGCTGCCCAAGCCTGAAGTCAGCGAGGAAGTGACCGAGCGCGAAGCGATCCCGACCTCCCAGCTGATCGGCCAGAAAGGCCTGCGCGAGCGCGCCGAGCTGCAATGGCGCCTGTCGCTGCCGATTCTGGTGTTCATCGTGACCTTGCTGGCCGTACCGCTGGCCAGGGTCAATCCGCGCCAGGGCCGCTTCCTCAAGCTGCTGCCGGCGATTCTTCTGTACATGGCCTACCTGACGATGCTGATTTCCGTTCGTGGCGCCCTGGAAAAGGGCAAGTTGCCGATTGGCCTGGGTATCTGGTGGGTGCATGGCCTGTTCCTGCTCATCGGTCTGGGCCTGATGTATTGGGAACCGCTGCGCCTCAAGCGTGCCGCCCGTCGTGCGGAGGTGGCCCATGGCTAAGCTCGACCGTTACATCGGCCAGAGCGTGCTGCTGGCCATTCTGGCGGTACTGGGGATCATCCTCGGGCTGGCCTCGCTGTTTGCCTTCATCGATGAGATGAGCGACCTGAGCGACACCTACACGGTGATGGAGGCCGGCAACTTCGTGCTGCTGACTGCACCTCGCCGTCTGTACGAAATGCTGCCGATGGCTGCATTGATCGGCTGTCTGGTCGGCCTCGGCAGCCTGGCCAGCAGCAGTGAGCTGACCATCATGCGCGCCGCCGGCGTTTCCATCGGCCGCATCGTCTGGGCGGTGATGAAGCCGATGCTGGTGCTGATGCTGGTGGGCCTGCTGATTGGCGAATACGTCGCCCCGGTTACCGAGAACAAGGCCCAGGCCGACCGTTCCCTGGCCCAGGGCGGGGGCGAGGCGCAAAGCTCCAAGCGCGGCATGTGGCACCGTCAGGGTGACGAGTTCGTGCATATCAACGCCGTGCAGCCCAATGGCCTGCTGCTGGGCGTGACTCGGTACCGTTTCGACAACGAGCGCAAGATCATCACCTCAAGCTTCGCCCGCCGTGCGCAGTACAGTCAGGATCACTGGGTGCTCAGCGACGTCAGCACCACCTATTTCCGTGGCGATCACACCGAAGTGGTGAAGGCGCCGCAGGAACGCTGGGATGTCTCGGTTACGCCGCAGTTGCTCAATACCGTGGTGTTGGCACCCGAGTCGTTGTCGATCACCGGCTTGTGGGACTACATCCACTACCTGTCCGACCAGGGTCTGAACAACGCACGTTACTGGCTGGCGTTCTGGACCAAGGTGCTGCAGCCTGCGGTGACCGCGGCGCTGGTGCTGATGGCGATTTCCTTCATCTTCGGCCCTCTGCGCTCGGTAACGCTCGGCCAGCGGGTGTTCACCGGTGTTCTGGTAGGCTTCGTGTTCCGCATCGGTCAGGACCTGCTTGGCCCGTCGAGCCAGGTGTTCGGCTTCCCGCCGCTGCTGGCGGTGGTGATCCCGGCAGGGATCTGCGCCGTGGCTGGTTTGTGGCTGTTGCGCCGGGCCGGGTGATGATGGTGTGGCTTTAGTGATGTAGCGCTTGCGAGATCGAGCGCCGCCCGCGCGGCGCATCGCGAGCAAGGCTCGCTCCTACGTTTGTTTCGGGCCAGTTTTTCCTGTGGGATTTTCGCGCGAACGCTTTGGTGCACGACGCAATATCGAGCCGTGCAAACAAGGCGGTCGCGCGCGCCTGTCATAGGCGTTACTGGCCGTAAACAAACGTAGGAGCGAGCCTTGCTCGCGATGCGCCGCGCGGGCGGCGCTCGATCTCGCAGGCGCTGCAGCCCTCTCGACCTACACCTACGGCCAATATCACTTCTTCTGTTTGGGTACTCGCACCAACTGCGTCTCGGAATAGATGTCATGCCAGCCGCGCTTGCGCTTATCGATCAGTGCCCAGAAGAACCCCATCCCCAGGCACAGCCAAGAGGCAATCGACACCACGAAGCGCAACAGCGCTTGCCACAGGCTGATGGCACTGCCATCGGCGTTCTGCACGCGCACCCCCCACACCTGCATTCCCAGCGTCTGCCCACCATGGGTCCAGAATTTGGCGAAGAAGCCGAACAACGCAAACAGCAGGATCGTCGATAGCAGCGGGTCGCCATCCAGCGCGCCGGCATCGGTCAGTTCGCGCATGCGGGCTTCGCCGATGATGCTCATCTGGATCATCTTGTAAGCACCTGCGGTGACGATCAGCAGTGCCGTGCACAACAGGAAGTCATAGAACATCGCCGCCAGGCGCCGGCCCAGGCCAGCGGGTGGGAAATCTCCCTGAGGGGTGAGCAGAGGCTTGGACATGCGTTGCAGCTCCGTATGACGAAGCCGCTATTCTACGGGCAAAAAAAAGCCCCTGCACTTGGCAGGGGCTTTTCTTCGAAGTCGGGTTCGGCTTAGCCGGCGACCTGAACCTTGTCAGCCTGCATGCCTTTCTGGCCTTGCACGGCTTCGAAGGTGACCTTTTGGCCTTCTTTCAGGCTCTTGAAGCCGTTGCCTTCGATAGCGCGGAAGTGTACGAACAGATCCGGACCGCTTTCTGGGGTGATGAAGCCGTAACCTTTCTCGTCATTGAACCACTTGACGGTACCGTTCTGACGCTCAGCCATTGTCTTATTTCCTATGAAGCTTAAATTTTTAATGACAGTTTCTTTCACATTATTTGAGGTGAAAGAGTACTGGGCTGGGTTGCAGGAAAGTAAGAGACGTCGAACGGGTTGTAGCAAATTGCGGCTACTGGCCCAGGTCACGAACTGTTGCGACCCATGCAAACACAGTGCAGTGACTCTACGCCAACTCCCAAGAGAAAAACAAGCCCTTCGCACTGTAGGAAATCAGCGATTTGCCGATAACCGACCGAATTGTCGGAAACGGCATGGCGCCTGGCCTGGCGCCATGTTCAAAAGTTATTGGACAGGTTCGAAAACGAATATGTCGAACCTGTCACATGGCCTTTCAACCGCGATAGTAACGTTGCGGAACAAAAGGCATTTTGCTGACTTTCAGGGCAACCTGCTTGCCGCGGACAACGGCAAACAGAGGTGTATCGATAGCGCTGTGTTCGTTATCGACATAACCCATGGCCACAGGTGCGCCGAGTGTCGGGCCAAAGCCGCCGCTGCATACCTTGCCGACAATCTTGCCTTCGCCGTCGACGATGTCCGCGCCCTCACGCACCGGCGTGCGCTCTTGAGGCAGCAGGCCGACTCGTTTGCGTGCCACGCCTTGCTGCTGTTGGGCAAAGACCGCCTCGGCACCAGGGAAACCGCCAGCGCGTGCACCGTCGGCACGGCGAACTTTGGAAATGGCCCAAAGCAGGCTCGCCTCGATGGGGGTGGTCTCGGTATTCATGTCGTGGCCATACAGGCACAGACCGGCTTCCAGGCGTAGCGAGTCGCGCGCACCCAGGCCGATTGGCTGTACTTCGGGCTCGGCCAGCAGGCGACGGGCCAGGGCTTCGGCAGCGTTGACCGGTACCGAGATTTCATAGCCGTCTTCACCGGTATAGCCCGAACGGCTGACGTAGCAGTCTTCACCCAGCAGCTTCACCGGGCGGAACTGCATGAAGGTCATGCTCGCCACTTCCGGCGCCAGGCGCTCCAGCACCTTGACCGCTGCCGGGCCTTGCAGGGCCAGCAGGGCACGCTCCTCGAACAGGGGTTGAACTTCACAGCGCCCGCCGATGTGCTTTTGCAGGTGGGCCAGGTCCTGGTCCTTGCAGGCGGCGTTGACCACCAGGAACAGCACGTCTTCGCCCAGGTTGGCGACCATCAGGTCATCGAGGATGCCGCCTTGCTCGTTGGTGAACATGGCATAGCGCTGCATGCCTACCGGCAGGTCGGCGATATCCACCGGCACGAGGGTTTCCAGTGCCTTGGCCGCATCACTGCCGCGCAGGATGATCTGGCCCATGTGCGAGACATCGAACAGGCCGGCCTGCTCGCGGGTGTGCAGGTGTTCCTTGAGCACGCCCAGTGGGTATTGCACCGGCATGTCATAGCCAGCGAACGGTACCATGCGCGCACCCAGTTCCAGGTGCAGGGCGTGCAGTGGGGTCTTGAGCAGTGTTTCGGACATCGATGACTCCTTGGTTGTTTGTCGGGTCAACATTCGATGATGTTGACGGCCAGACCGCCGCGGGCGGTCTCCTTGTATTTGCTTTTCATATCGGCGCCGGTTTGGCGCATGGTGCGGATGACCTTGTCGAGCGACACGTAGTGCTGCCCGTCACCGCGCAAGGCCATGCGCACCGCATTGATGGCCTTCACCGAACCCATGGCGTTGCGTTCGA
The DNA here is from genome assembly GCF_034387475.1 of Pseudomonas sp. Teo4. Classification (NCBI taxonomy): domain Bacteria; kingdom Pseudomonadati; phylum Pseudomonadota; class Gammaproteobacteria; order Pseudomonadales; family Pseudomonadaceae; genus Pseudomonas; species Pseudomonas sp. Teo4. Next base: position 19,832 of record NZ_JAXCIL010000005.1, on the reverse strand, counting down.
TGCAAGGCACCTGGACCAGCCCGCCGATCGGGTCGCAGGTCAGGCCCAGGTTGTGTTCCATGCCGATCTCGGCGGCGTTTTCCACTTGTTGCGGGGTGCCACCCATCACTTCGCACAGGGCGCCGGCTGCCATGGAACAGGCCACTCCGACCTCACCTTGGCAGCCGACTTCGGCGCCTGATATCGAAGCGTTTTCCTTGTACAGGATGCCGATGGCGGCGGCAGTGAGCAGGAACCTCACCACGCCATCCTCGCTGGCCCCTGGGACGAAGCGTATGTAGTAGTGCAGCACCGCCGGGACGATGCCTGCGGCGCCGTTGGTCGGCGCGGTGACCACGCGGCCGCCGTAGGCGTTTTCCTCGTTCACTGCCAAGGCATAGAGGTTTACCCAGTCGAGCACCGACAGCGCATCGCGCAGGCTGGCTTCCGGGTGGCGGCTGAGCTGGCGGTAAAGCGCTGGGGCGCGACGCTTGACCTTGAGCCCTCCGGGCAAGATGCCTTCATGGCGGCAGCCGGCTTCGACACAGTCCTGCATCACTTGCCAGATGCGCAGCAGGCCGGCACGGGTTTCGGCTTCCGGGCGCCAGGCGGCTTCGTTGGCGAGCATGATCTGGCTCACCGACAGCTGCTGCGCGACGCAATGGCCGAGCAGTTCCTTGGCGGTCTTGAAGGGGTAGGTGAGTACCGTGGTGTCCTCGACGATGCGGTCCTGACCGGCGGCATCTTCGTCTACCACGAAGCCACCGCCCACCGAGTAGTACTCGCGGCTACGGATCTGCAAACCAGCCGCATCGAAGGCACGAAAGATCATGCCGTTGGGATGGTAGGCCAGGGGTTTGCGGATCATTGCCAGGTGCTGCTTCTCGATGAACGTGATGTCGTGTTCACCGAGCAGGCGCAGGTGACCGCTGCTGCGGATCGTCTGCAGGCGGGCGGGAATGGATTCGGTGTCGACGGTGTCAGGGTGCTCGCCTTCGAGGCCAAGCAACACCGCTTTGTCACTGCCGTGGCCCTTGCCGGTGGCACCAAGCGAGCCATACAGCTCGGCCTTGACGCTGACGGTGCGGCTCAACAGGTCATCGCGGCGCAGCCCCTCGGCGAAGCGTGCGGCTGCGCGCATCGGGCCGACCGTATGGGAGCTGGAGGGGCCGATGCCGATCTTGAACAGGTCGAAGACGCTCAGGGACATTTTCGGTGCTCCTCGCTCAGGCAGGCGACAGGTGCAGGGTCAGGACCGCTTTGCGATCCATCGCAGGCTTCGCCAGCTCCCACGGGACTTGCAGCAACACAAGGTCCTGTGGGAGCTGGCGAAGCCCGCGATGGGCCGCGAAGCGGCCCCAGCTATTTAAAGACCGCCTCAGGCGTCCTGATAGCTCTCGATCGACGGGCAAGCGCACACCAGGTTGCGGTCGCCAAACACGTTGTCGACTCGGCCGACAGGTGGCCAGTACTTGCTCTCCACCAGGCTCGGCAGCGGATAGACTGCCTGCTCGCGGCTGTACCCGTGAGCCCATTCGCCAACCAGTTCCGCCGCCGTGTGCGGGGCGTTCTTAAGCGGGTTGTCGTCCTTGTCCAGGCTGCCGTTCTCGACCGCACGGATTTCTTCGCGGATCTGGATCATCGCATCGCAGAAGCGGTCCAGCTCTTCCTTGGACTCGCTTTCGGTCGGCTCGATCATCAACGTGCCGGCCACCGGGAAGGACATGGTCGGGGCGTGGAAACCGAAGTCGATCAGGCGCTTGGCCACGTCGTCGACGCTGATGCCGCTGGTGTCCTTGAGCGGACGCAGGTCGAGGATGCACTCGTGGGCAACCAGGCCGTTACCACCGGTATACAGAACAGGATAGTGCTCTTCCAGGCGGCGGGCGATGTAGTTGGCGTTGAGAATGGCCATCTGCGAAGCACGCTTGAGGCCGGCTCCGCCCATCATGCGGATGTACATCCAGGTGATCGGCAGGATGCTGGCGCTGCCGAACGGCGCGGCGCACACCGCACCTTCGGTGTTTTCCAGCTGGGCGTGGCCCGGCAGGAACGGTGCCAGGTGCGACTTGACGCCGATCGGGCCGACGCCCGGGCCGCCACCGCCGTGGGGAATGCAGAAGGTCTTGTGCAGGTTCAGGTGCGACACGTCGCCGCCGAACTTGCCTGGGGCGCACAGGCCGACCATGGCGTTCATGTTGGCGCCGTCGATGTACACCTGGCCGCCGTTGTCGTGGATGATCGCGCAGATTTCGCCGATCGCTTCCTCGAACACACCGTGGGTCGACGGGTAGGTGATCATGATCGCGGCCAGGCGCTCGCGGTGCTCGATGGCCTTGGCGCGCAGGTCTTCCACGTCGACGTTGCCGCGGGCGTCACACGCGGTAACCACCACGCGCATGCCGGCCATGTGGGCGGTCGCAGGGTTGGTGCCGTGGGCCGACGACGGGATCAGGCAGATGTCGCGGTGGCCTTCGCCACGGCTGCGGTGGTAGGCGCGGATGGCCAGCAGGCCGGCGTACTCGCCCTGAGAGCCGGCGTTGGGTTGCAGCGACACGGCGTCGTAACCGGTGGCGGCGCAGAGCATGGCTTCCAGCTCGGTGGTCATCTGCAGGTAGCCCTGGCTCTGCTCGGCCGGGGCGAACGGGTGCAGGTTGCCGAACTCGGCCCAGGTGACCGGGATCATTTCGCTGGCGGCGTTGAGCTTCATGGTGCACGAGCCCAGCGGGATCATGCTGCGGTCCAGCGCCAGGTCCTTGTCGGCCAGGCGGCGCAGGTAGCGCATCAGCTCGGTTTCGCTGTGGTAGCGGTTGAACACCGGGTGCTCGAGGATGGCCGACTGACGCAGCAGCGCGGCAGGCAGGCGCGAACCGGTGCTGGCGGCCAGGGCGGCGAAGTCAGGCTGGGCCTTGTCGCCGGCCAGCACTTGCCAGAGCGCTTCGACGTCAGCCTGGGTGCTGGTTTCATCGAGGGACAGGCCCAGGTGGCCGGCATCGATCTGGCGCAGGTTGATGCGCTGGGCGCGGGCTTTGTCGTGCAGGCCGGCGGTGGCGGCACCGGTGGCCAGGGTGATGGTGTCGAAGGCGGTTTCGCCAACCACTTCGATGCCCAGGGTCTTCAGGCCGGCGGCCAGGATCGCGGTCAGCGCGTGGGTACGCTCGGCGATGCGCTTGAGGCCTGCCGGGCCGTGGTACACGGCGTACATGCTGGCGATGTTGGCCAGCAGAACCTGGGCGGTGCAGATGTTGCTGGTGGCCTTCTCGCGGCGGATGTGCTGCTCGCGGGTTTGCATGGCCAGGCGCAGGGCGGTCTTGCCGAAGCGGTCGATCGACACGCCCACCAGGCGGCCCGGCATGTCACGCTTGAAGGCGTCGCGGGTGGCGAAGTAGGCCGCGTGCGGGCCACCGAAGCCCAGTGGCACGCCGAAGCGCTGGGCGCTGCCGATGGCCACGTCGGCATCGAACTCGCCGGGCGGGGTCAGCAGGGTCAGGGCCAGCAGGTCGGCGGCAACGGCAACCAGTGCGTTGGCGGCGTGGAAACGCTGCACCAGTTCACGGTAGTCGAACACTTCACCGTTGCTGGCCGGGTATTGCAGCAGGGCGCCGAAGAAGGCGCTGACGTCGGTCAGTTCGCGCTCGTCGCCAACCACGATTTCGATGCCCAGCGGTTCGGCACGGGTGCGCAGCACGTCGAGGGTCTGCGGGTGGCAGTGGCTGGAGGCGAAGAAGGCGTGGCTGGCCTTGTTCTTCGACAGGCGTTTGCAGAAGGTCATGGCCTCTGCGGCAGCGGTCGCTTCGTCGAGCAGCGAGGCGTTGGCGATCGGCAGGCCGGTGAGGTCGCTGATCAGGGTCTGGAAGTTCAGCAGCGCTTCCAGGCGGCCCTGGGAAATTTCTGGCTGGTACGGGGTGTAGGCGGTGTACCAGGCCGGGTTTTCCAGCAGGTTGCGCAGGATCGGCGCCGGGGTGTGGGTGTTGTAGTAGCCCTGGCCAATGTAGCTCTTGAACAGCTGGTTCTTGCCGGCGATGGCTTTGAGCGCGGCAAGGGCGTCGGCTTCACTCTGGCCGTCTTCGCTGCCCAGCACGCTGGTGCCCTTGATGCTGTCGGGGATGACCGCGGCGGTCATGGCTTCCAGCGAGTCGAAACCCAGGCTGGCGAGCATGGTTTGCTCGTCGGCGGCGCGTGGGCCGATGTGACGGGCGATGAATTCGTTGGCGGTGCCGAGGTTGATGGTCATGGTCGGATTCCTCAAGCGTCGTCGTTGGCTTTGATCAGGCGGTCGTAGGCGTCCTGGTCGAGCAGGGCAGCCACTTCGTTCATGTCGGCGGGGATGAAGCGGAAGAACCAGCCTTCGCCCAGCGGGTCTTCGTTGACCAGCTCTGGGCTGTCGTTGAGGCCTTCGTTGACGGCGACCACTTCACCGCTCAGGGGCATGTACACGCCGCTGGCTGCCTTGACCGATTCGACGGTGGAGGCTTCGGCACCTTTGTCGTACTGCTGCAGATCCGGCAGTTGCACGTAGACCACATCGCCAAGGGCGTTCTGGGCGTAGGCGGTGATGCCCACGGTGACGCTGCCATCGGCTTCGACGCGCAGCCATTCGTGATCTTCGGTGAAACGCAACTCGCTCATGGGAATTCCTCGGGAAGCAGGGCGTTGGGCGCGGTTGCTCCGCGCTCTTGGGTTGGATTTCCCTTAGCAATAATGCGGCCAGTATGTAAAAAGTCTTTTAAATCAATTAGTTAGAGATTAGTTGAAATGAATTCGACATTTTTGTGGAATGAAAACGCTACAGATGAATCGGATTGGAAAAGGGTTGGAGGATCAAACCCTTGCGTGGAGCCATTCGAATGGGTGTGTAGTGGTTTCGATACGGTGTAGTGATTTCGATACATGTTGTACGTCCACTGGCCTTATCGCCGGCAAGCCGGCTCCCACAGGTTCACCACAGGTTTCAAGAACTGTGGCGTACCTGTGGGAGCCGGCTTGCCGGCGATAGGGCCGGTACAACCGATATCAGGCCTTGGTTGGAATACCGTACTTGCGCAACCGCTGGGCAATCGCGGTATGCGAGGTCTGCAGCCGTCCCGCCAGCTGCCGGGTGGAGGGGTAGCTGGCATACAGGCGCTGCAACAGTTCGCGCTCGAAATCCCCCACCGCCTGCTCCAGGCTGGCCACGTCACCATCCTGGCCACGCGCTACCGACGTACCGGCGATGTCGAGATCGCCAATGTCCACCAGGTTGCCCTCACAGATGGCGGCAGCGCGGAAGATCACGTTCTGCAGTTGGCGCACGTTGCCCGGCCAGGGGTTGGCCAGCAGCGCGGAATGGGTGGCGGGCGCCAGACGGCACGGCGGGCGCTGGATCTGGGTGCAGGCCTGCTGCATGAAGAAGTGCGCCAGCATCAGAATGTCCTGGCCACGCTCGCGCAGCGGAGGAACCTGCAGGTTCAGCACGTTCAGCCGGTAGAACAGGTCTTCGCGGAAGGTGCCTTCGGCGACCATGCGTTCCAGGTCGCGGTGGGTGGCGCTGATGATGCGTACATCGACCTTAACCTCGCGGTCTCCGCCAACCCGGCGGAAACTGCCATCGCTGAGAAAACGCAACAGCTTGGCTTGCAGGTACGGGGACATCTCGCCAATTTCGTCGAGGAACACCGTGCCTTGGTTGGCCAACTCCATGAGCCCCGGTTTGCCGCCGCGCTGGGCACCGGTGAAGGCACCCGGGGCGTAACCGAACAGCTCGCTTTCAGCCAGGCTTTCGGGCAGCGCGGCGCAGTTGAGGGCCAGGAACGGGGCCGCGTGGCGGCTGCTGATGGCGTGGCAGGCGCGGGCCACCAGTTCCTTGCCGGTGCCGGTCTCACCGTGTATCAGCAGCGGTGCGTCCAGGGCCGCCACGCGCAGGGCGCGGGCCTTGAGGGTGCGGATCACCGGCGACTCGCCGAGCAGGGCGTCGAAGCCTTCGGCATGGTCGTGGTGCAGGGCTGAAAGCCGTTCACCCATGCGCGTGGGCGGGTACAGGGTCAACAGGCCGCCAGCATTGGTGATCGGCGTGGCATCCAGCAGCAGGCTCTGGCCGTTGAGCTGCATTTCGCGCATTGGCAGGTGGAAGTTGTTGTCCAGCAGGGCCTGTAACAGGGCCGGGTCGTCGAACAGCTCACTCACCGAACGCCCGGCCGATTCACGGCCACACAGGGCGATCAATGCCGGGTTGGCCAGCAGCACCTTGCCCGCGCTGTCCACTGCCAGCACCGGGTCGCTCATGGCGGCGAGCAGGGCGTCGAGTTGCAGGTGGCGACGTTGGCCAGGGAGGATATCGACCACGTCCACCGACTGCACGCCACGCACCTCGAACAGCGCATCATGCAACTCTTCCAGCACAGCTGGGCTGAGGGTCGGGGCGTCGATGTAGACGTTTGGCGGGACCATCTCCACGGCATCCAGGTTGAGGTTGCGGGCACCGAGCAGGGCCAGGACTTCCTGGGTGATGCCGACGCGGTCGATGAAGCTGACATGGATGCGCATGGGGTAGGGCGGGGTTATGGCCGGGGAGGGCGGTAGTATGCCTCGGGAAAACGCTGAAAACTAATCGCTGCGGCTTGTTGCCACCACCCAGCGGAGCACATGGAGGAGCAACTGTCTTGTGCTGGCTGTACCGGCCCCATCGCCGGCAAGCCGGCTCCCACAGGTGTTGCGCTGGCCTCAGGTGCGACGCTGTACCTGTGGGAGCGGGCTTGCCCGCGAATGGGATTACTCCAGGTGTTCTGGCTTGATCGGGTCGCCGGACTTCACATCGAGCTTCTGGCGGATGTCTTCGAACATCGCGTCGTAGAGCTTGTGTGGCGAACCGAGGGTCTCGAATTTTTTGGGTGGGGCAAGGTGGGCCTGAGCTTTGCGACTCAATATCATGAGAAAGCTGGGCAGGACCTGGTCTTTGGCCAGGAAGAACTTTTCGTCGACACTTTTGCCTTCGATGCTGCCATGCATACGGAACTGGATGCCGCGGCCTTCGCTGGGGTCCTGCGTTGCTTCGTACTCGATGTTGAGGTCGTAGCTGTGGTCATTGGTGTTCAGCGCGTCGCGCTCGATATGTACATGACCGGGTTTGAACTGAGCCATGGCGAAATCTCCGGAAGGTTGATAACGGCGGGTACCGCAGCACCCGCCGACTGCAATCAACGGTAGCTGATACCCGGCTTGGCGGTGCTGACGCGGGTGCCAGCAGTGCCTTTGACAATGTCCTCGATCTTCTCCAGCGAGCTGATCACTGCCACCTTGCCGGTGTGACGGGCGAAATCGCAGGCGGCCTGCACTTTCGGCCCCATGGAGCCGGCAGCGAAGCCCAGGCGTTCGAGTTCATCGGGGTGCGCCTCGGCGATGGCCTTTTGTGTCGGCTTACCCCAGTCAATGTACGCCGCATCCACATCGGTGGCGATTATCAGAAGGTCGGCTTCCAGCTGCTCGGCCAGCAGCGCCGAGCACAGGTCCTTGTCGATGACCGCTTCGATGCCTTTGAGCTTGCGGTTTTCATCGTACATGGTGGGAATGCCGCCACCGCCCGCGCAGATCACGATGCTGCTCTTTTCCAGCAGCCACTTGATCGGGCGAATTTCGAAAATGCGCTTGGGTTTCGGGCTGGCCACCACTCGGCGGTACTTGTCGCCGTCGGCCTTGACCACCCAGCCTTTTTCCTTGGCCAGGCGCTCGGCTTCTTCCTTGCTGTAGACCGGGCCGATGAACTTGGTCGGGTCCTTGAAGGCCGGGTCGTTGGCGTCGACTTCCACTTGGGTGAGCAGGGTGGCGAAAGGCACTTCGAAGGCCAGCAGGTTGCCCAGTTCCTGTTCGATCATGTAACCGATCATGCCCTCGGTTTCGGCGCCGAGCACATCCAGGGGGTAGGCTTCATCGGGTTTGTAGGCCATGCCCTGGAGCGACAGCAGCCCGACCTGAGGGCCGTTGCCGTGGGCGATGACCAGTTCGTTGCCGGGGTGAATCTTGGCGATCTGCTCGGTGGCGGTGCGGATATTGGCGCGCTGGTTGTCAGCGGTCATGGGCTCGCCGCGGCGCAGCAGGGCGTTGCCGCCCAAAGCAACAACGATACGCATGGGGAATGTCCTTTAACGAAAGAAGGGAGCGCTGCTCCTGAGTGAAACACCGCCCCTGTGGGAGCGGGTTCACCCGCGAATGCGTTGGCAGGACCAGCGATGTTGCCTGGTCTGGCCCTTTCGCGGGTCAACCCGCTCCCACAGAGGTCAGGGTGTCCCTGCGGTCGAGTAGGCGCTTACAGGTCAGCCAGGGTCGACACCAGAATCGCCTTGATGGTGTGCATGCGGTTCTCCGCCTGTTCGAAGGCGATGCAGGCTGGCGACTCGAACACGTCGTCGGTCACTTCGATGCCGTTGGCCAGGTCTGGATACTGTTCGGCGATCTGCTTGCCGACCTTGGTTTCGGAGTTGTGGAACGCCGGCAGGCAGTGCATGAACTTGGTCCGTGGGTTGCCGCTGGCTTTCATCAGCTCCTTGTTCACCTGGTAGGGTTTGAGCTGCTTGATGCGCTCGCCCCAGGCTTCGATCGGCTCGCCCATCGACACCCAGACGTCGGTGTGGATGAAGTCCACGCCCTTGACCGCGGCTTTCGGGTCTTCGGTGAGGGTGATGCGTGCACCGCTTTCTTCGGCGTACTTGTGGCAACGTTCGACCAGGTCGTCATGGGGCCACAGGGCTTTTGGCGCGGCAATGCGCACATCCATGCCGAGCTTGGCGCCGATCAGCAGCAGCGAGTTGCCCATGTTGTTGCGGGCATCGCCCAGGTAGGCGTAGCTGATGTCGTGCAGCGGCTTGTCGCTGTGCTCGCGCATGGTCAGCACGTCAGCGATCATCTGGGTCGGGTGGTACTCATCGGTCAGGCCGTTGAACACCGGCACGCCAGCGAATTTGGCCAGCTCTTCGACGATTTCCTGCTTGAAGCCGCGGTACTCGATGGCATCGTACATGCGCCCGAGCACGCGGGCGGTGTCCTTCATGCTTTCCTTGTGGCCGATCTGCGACGAGTTGGGGTCGATGTAGGTGACATTGGCGCCCTGGTCGTAGGCGGCGACTTCGAAGGCGCAGCGGGTACGGGTCGAGGTCTTTTCGAAGATCAGGGCAATGTTGTTGCCTTTGAGGTGCTGCTGCTCGGTGCCGGTGTACTTGGCGCGCTTGAGGTCGCGGGACAGGTCCAGCAGGTACTTCAGCTCGCGGGTGGTGTGGTGTTCCAGGCTGAGCAGGTTGCGGTTGTGAATGTTGAACGCCATGACGGTATCTCCTTGAGTTCGGTAATGACCCCGGCCAACGCTTCGTGGGCGCGGCCGGGTGTAATGGGCGTTAGTAGTCGATTGGGTCGCGCACGATTGGGCAGGTCATGCAGTGGCCGCCGCCGCGGCCCCGGCCCAGCTCGCCGGCGCTGATGGTGATGACCTCGATCCCGGCCTTGCGCAGCAGGGTGTTGGTGTAGGTGTTGCGGTCGTAGCCGATGACCACACCAGGCTCGATTGCCACCACGTTGTTGCCGTCATCCCACTGTTCGCGTTCGGCGGCGAAGCTGTTGCCGCCGGTCTCGACCACGCGCAGCTTGACCCCCAGTTGCTCGCCGACCACTTCGATGAACGACTTGTTGATGCGCCGCACGTCCATGCCGTATGGCTTGCTTTCGTCCGGACGGATGATGAACGGCACGATCTCTTTCACCACTTCCGGGAAGACCGTGACCAGGTCGCGGTCGCAGAAGCTGAACACGGTGTCCAGGTGCATGGCGGCGCGGGATTTCGGCAGGCCGGCGACGATGACTTCCTTGACCGCGCCTTTGGCGAACAGGTTGCGCGCCAGCTGGCCGATGGCCTGGCGCGAGGTGCGCTCGCCCATGCCGATCAGCACGATGCCCTTGCCGATAGGCATCACGTCACCGCCTTCGAGGGTGGATTGGCCATGCTCCTTGTCCGGGTCGCCGTACCAGACCTGGAAGTCGGCATTGGTGAACTCTTTGTGGAACTTGTAGATGGCGGTGGTCAGCAGGGTTTCCTGGCGTCGCGCCGGCCAGTACATCGGGTTCAGCGTCACGCCGCCGTAGATCCAGCAGGTGGTGTCGCGGGTGAACTGGGTGTTGGGCAGCGGCGGCAGGATGAAGCTGGAGTGGCCCAGGTAGTCGTTGTACATCTTGACCACATCGGCGCCGTGACTCTGCGGCAGGTCCTGGCCAGCCACGCCGCCGATCAGGAATTCGGCCAGGTGGCGCGGCTCGAGGCTCTCAAGCCAGCTGCGCACTTCGTTGTTCAGGCCCACACCGACGGTGTCGTCGGTGATCTTGCGGTCGAGGATCCATTTCAGGGCTTCTTTGTCCTGCACGATGTCGGTCAGCAGGTTGTGCATCTCCAGCACATCCACGCCGCGCTCGCGCATCTTGGTGACGAAGTCGAAGTGGTCACGCTTGGCCTGGTCGACCCAGATCACGTCATCGAACAGCAGTTCGTCGCAATTGCTTGGGGTCAGGCGCTTGTGTGCCAGACCTGGGGAGCAAACCATCACTTTACGCAGCTTGCCCGCTTCGGAGTGGACACCGTACTTCTGTTTTTCAGTAGCCATTGTTCAATCCTCCATTGAGTGCAAAAACGTGGGTCACAGGGTCAGGAAGCCGTCGTACAGGCCATAGGCCGCCACCAGGGCGCCGATGACCACGGCTGCGAAGATCAGTTTTTCCACGTTGGTGAAGATGGGTTGGCCCACTTCGCGCTTGGCCTTGGCGAACAGGATCACGCCAGGGGCATACAGCAGGGCCGAGAGCAGCAGGTATTTCACGCCACCGGCGTACAGCAGCCAGACGGCATAGAGCAGGGCGATGGCGCCGATGAACAGGTCCTTGCTGCGCTCTGCAGCGGCTTGTTCGTAGGTTTCGCCGCGCATTGCCAGCAGGAAGCCGTAGGCCGCCGACCACAGGTAAGGCACCAGGATCATCGAGGTGGCGAGGTAGATCAGCGACAGGTAGGTACTGCTTGAGAACAGCGTGATCACCAGGAAGATCTGCACCATGGCGTTGGTCAGCCACAGGGCGTTGGCCGGCACCTGGTTGGCGTTTTCGCGGCGCAGGAACTCCGGCATGGTGTGGTCCTTGGCTGCGGCGAACATGATTTCCGCGCACAGCAGCACCCACGACAGCAGGGCACCGAGCAGCGAGATGATCAGGCCGACGCTGATCAGTACCGCACCCCAATGGCCGACCACGTGTTCGAGCACCGCGGCCATCGACGGGTTCTGCAGCTTGGCCAGCTCTGGCTGGGTCATCACGCCCAGCGACAGCACGTTGACCAGCACCAGGAACAGCAGCACCGTGATGAAACCGATGACGGTGGCCTTACCGACGTCGGAGCGTTTTTCCGCCCGCGACGAGAAGATGCTTGCGCCCTCGATGCCGATGAACACCCAGACGGTGACCAGCATCATGTTGCGTACCTGGTTCATCACGCTGCCCAGCTCTGGTGTGCCTACGGCCCAGATGTCAGCGGTGAAGATGTCGAGCCTGAAGGCGAACAGGCAGATCAGGGCGAACAGCACCAATGGCACGACCTTGGCCACGGTGGTCACCAGGTTGATGAACGCCGCTTCCTTGATGCCGCGTAGCACCAGGAAGTGCACGGCCCAGAGCAGAATCGACGCGCCGATGATGGCGGCCGGCGTGTTGCCCTCGCCGAAGATCGGGAAGAAATACCCCAGGGTGCTGAACAACAGGACGAAGTAGCCGACGTTGCCCAGCCAGGCACTGATCCAGTAGCCCCAGGCCGAGGAGAAGCCCATGTAGTCGCCAAAGCCTGCCTTGGCGTAGGCGTACACCCCGCCGTCCAGGTCAGGCTTGCGGTTGGCCAGGGTCTGGAACACGAAGGCCAGGGTCAGCATGCCCACCGCAGTGATGGCCCAGCCAATCAGCACGGCGCCAACGCCTGCGCTGGCGGCCATGTTTTGCGGCAGTGAGAAGATGCCGCCACCAATCATCGAGCCGACGACAAGTGCAACTAACGCACCGAGTTTTAGTTTTCCGGATGAATCAGACATTTAACAACTCCTACCAGGAGAAAGTTGACGACAGATTAAATCCGACGCCGGGATCATTAGCTGACTTAGGTCAGCTGATGATGACGTGAAGTGGGAAAATTCCTTCACGTAGCTCCTGGAGAGTGCCGACAGCTCAGCTGCAGGCCTAGTGCGCTGGCACCTCCATGTCCTTCTAGAGCAAACGCTCTGTTCAGCCTGCGAACTCTGAAACTAGCCGCTTTTGCCGCTTTCGCAAATTTTTCACAAGAATTTTGAGTTTTATCATTTTCTTTTCCAGCTGCCTGGCAACTGCTAGTTTTTACAGAAGGCACGGCATATACAAAGCAGTTATGAGTGCTATAGCTTTAATGGCTTACTCTCATATAAAGCTGTTTCCTTATATGAGTAGGTAGCTGTTTCAAATGAATGACAGCGCATCAAAAGGAGCCCCATGAGCGAGCCGGGACAGAAGCTGCGCCTAGGCGCATTGATCGCGTTGGTGGTCGGTTCGATGATCGGTGGCGGGATCTTCTCGCTGCCGCAGAACATGGCCGCCCGCGCCGATGTCGGTGCGGTGCTGATCGGTTGGGCCATCACCGCGGTGGGCATGCTGGCCCTGGCCTTCGTGTTCCAGACCCTGGCCAACCGCAAGCCTGAGCTGGACTCCGGGGTGTATGCCTACGCCAAGGCTGGCTTTGGTGAGTACATGGGCTTTTCATCGGCCTGGGGCTACTGGATCAGCGCCTGGCTGGGCAACGTCGGCTACTTCGTCCTGCTGTTCAGCACCCTGGGCTTCTACTTTCCGGTGTTCGGTGAGGGCAACACACCGGTGGCCATCGGTTGCGCCTCGATGTTGCTGTGGGCAGTGCACTTTCTGGTGTTGCGCGGGATCAAGGAAGCGGCGTTCATCAACCAGGTGACCACTGTGGCCAAGGTGGTACCGCTGCTGATCTTCATCGTCATCGCCGCCTTCGCTTTTCGTGCCGACATCTTCACCCGTGACATCTGGGGGCTGAGCAACCCGCAGTTCGGCAACGTGCTGGACCAGGTGCGCAACATGATGTTGGTGACGGTGTTCGTGTTCATCGGCATCGAAGGCGCTAGCGTCTATTCCGGGCGCGCCCAGCGCCGTTCGGACGTGGGCAAGGCCACGGTAATCGGGTTCCTGGGCGTGCTGGCGTTGTTGGTGCTGGTCAACGTGCTGTCGCTGGGGGTGATGACCCAGCCGGAGTTGGCTGGGCTGCAGAACCCTTCGTTAGCCTCGGTGCTCGAGCATATCGTCGGGCCATGGGGCGCGTTGCTGATCAGCATCGGCCTGGCCGTATCGTTGCTTGGCGCCTTGTTGTCCTGGGCGCTGCTGTGCGCCGAAATTCTTTACGCCACGGCGCGGGACAAGACCATGCCGCGCTTTCTGGCAAAGGAAAACGCCAACCATGTGCCGGCCAATGCCCTGTGGTTGACCAACTGCATGATCCAGGGCTTCTTGCTGATTACCCTGTTTTCGGCCGGTACCTACACCAGCCTGATCTACCTCGCCTCTTCCATGATTCTGGTGCCTTACCTGTGGTCGGCGGCCTATGCGGTGCTGCTGGCGCTGCGTGGCGAAACCTACGCTGGGCAGGGCGCGCTGCGGCGCAAGGATCTGCTGGTGGCGGCGGTGGCATTGCTCTATGCGATCTGGCTGCTGTACGCCGGTGGGCTCAAGTACCTGCTGCTGTCGGCGCTGCTGTACGCCCCGGGTGTGATCCTGTTCGCCCGGGCCAAGCGCGAGCAGGCGCAGGTGTTGTTCACCACCTGGGAGAAGCTGATTTTCGCAGCGGTGCTGGTGGGCGCGGGGCTGGCGGCCTACGCCCTGTATTCAGGGTTGCTGAGCCTGTGACGCGTCTGTGCCCAGCGCTGCGGCCTGCTCGGGGCGCGACCAGATCCACAGGTTGCCCAGGGTCATGCCGGCAATCGCCAGGAACACCGGCCAGCGGTGTTCGAGGAAGGTCAGCATCAGGATCGCACACACCAGCATGCTGATGGTGGCACTGACTTTGGCGCGGCGCTGGATCACCTTGCCATTGCGCCAGTTGTGCAGAATCGGCCCGAACACCCGGTGGTTCTCCAGCCAGGCCGACAGGCGCGGCGAGCTGCGGGTGGCGGCCCAGGCGGCCAGCAGAATGAACTCGGTAGTGGGCAGCCCCGGGATGACGATCGCGACCAGGCCGATGCCAAGGCTGACATAAGCCAGGATGGCGTAAAGCAAGCGGGACAGTTTCGAGCGGGCAGGTCGTGTCATGGTCTCACTGCGAAAAACGGTCGGCCACCGGAGAGGTGGCCGGGTATAGCGTATCAGGCCAGCGCGGCATCGGCGGCGTAGGCATGCTTGAGCAGCTCAGTGAAGCGTTCGAAGGCAGCGACTGCACCGCGTTCGGCGGCCGCGTCTTCTTCGGCCGATAGCTCCAGGCCATCGAGTATACGCGTGAATTGCTTCCAGCCCTCGGCCCGACCGCCAGCCGGTTCGCCCAGGTGGCGGGCACCGAAACTGTCGGACAACTCCAGCGCCACGGCACGCTTGATCAGAAACGCGGCGCCCAGTTTGGAGCCTTCGGAGACGAAGATCCAGCCCATGGCCTCACCCAGGCTGGGGTTTTGCAGTGCGCCGGACACTGCGGCCGGTACCTGGGTGTCGAGGTCGGCGAGGTCCAGGCGGGCCTGCTCGGCGCGGCAACGTTCAGCCAGGTCGGGGACGATGGCGATCAGTTTCGGGTCGTTGTACAGCGCCTGCAGTTCGGACTGGAACAGGTACTGGGCAACGACGAAGCGGGCGAAACTTTCGCGGCTGTCGAACGGGGCGTGGGATTTGACCAGGGCATCCAGCTCGGTGTGCGGTGCGTGGGTGACTTGGTTCAGGCGCTGGGAGCGCAGGGCTGGGCGTTCGGTGGTCATGGGCAGTCCTTGGGAAATTTGGGCTTCTAGTGACAAGACGAAGCAGGGGGCGTTGGACAGTAAAAGTTTTTGTCGGTACTGGCCAAAATCGCCGGCAAGCTGGCTCTCGGGGACACCACGCAACTCGTTGAGTCAGCGGGGACTCTGTGGGAGCCGGCTTGCCGGCGATCACCGGCGAAGCCGGTGCCATACACCGCGTTGCTTGTATCGCCGGCAAGCCGGCTCCCACATGGACCGCGTCGACCTCTAGATCATCGCAGTGACTGTAGAGCTGGCTTGCCGGCGATCGGGTCAGTGAAGGCTAGCGATCAGATATCCCAGACCACATTGATCGCGAAGTTACGCCCAGGCATGGTCAAACGGTCCAGATTGGCCGGCTGGGTCACACCGGCCTCCCCCTGGCCGTCGTAGCTGCGCACCGAATCCCACTGCCAGTACTTCTTGTCGGTGAGGTTGTACAGGCCGGCGTTGACGGTGACGTCGTCGGTCACTTTGTAGAAGCCAGTCAAGTCCAGCACACCGTAGCCTGGGGTGCGGAACTTCGAGCTCGAACCATCCGGGGCGTAGAAGTTGGTGTCGTCCACGCGGGTCTTGCGCTTGACCAGAGTCCAGCTCAGCAGACCACCGTAGTTCTGCTGCTCGTAACCAAGGCCGAACACACCTTTGAGCGGGTTGACGGAGTTCAGGGGCTCTCCGGTGTCATCGTTGCGGCCATAGGTGTAGGCAATCGAGCCCTGGGTGTACAGGCCTTGCGGCGCGCCAAAGTGGTCGAGGTTCAGACGGCCCTTGAACTCGGCGCCCTTGATGGTCGCATGCTTGATGTTGTTGGCCTGGAAGGTCTGTTCCAGGTTGGCGCTCTGCACGGCGTCTTCGTCGATGAAGTCGCGGTATTTGTTGTAGAACACCGCCACATCGAAGTTACCGGCATCGAAGTTGCCACGCAGGCCGGTTTCGTAGCTTTTGCTCTTCTCCGGCTCAAGGTTCGGGTTGCCCTCTACGCGGTAGCCTTGCTCGATGTTTTGGAAGCGGCCGTACATGGCCTTGGCGGTAGGGGTGCGGAAGCCTTCGGCGTACTGGCCGTACCAGGTGTAGTTGTCATTGAAGGCGTAGGTCAGGCCGAACTTGGGCGAGACACGGTGCCACTTCTTGGCCGAGTCGTCCTGAGAGGTAGGCGCCGTACCGCTGGACTCCAGGCCACGCAGGAATTCCTCGGTAAACTTCGGCTCCATGCGCGTGTAGTCGTAGCGAGCGCCTGGCATGAAGGTCCAGTTGTTCCAGCGAATCTCGTCCTGGGCAAACAGGCTGTAGGTGTTCACGGTCGGGTCCGGGAAATCGCTGACCAGTGCCTGGCCGTCTGCGGAGCGTTCAGCACCGATGGCAGAGCAACCGGAACCAACGGCCAGACAGGTGCCGGTGCCGCTGCGCGAACCGGTGACTTTCTCATGCTTGAGCGTGGTGCCGTAGGTCAGCAGGTGGTCGGTGGCACCGATACTGAAGGCCTTGTCCAGCTGGGCGTCGAACACCCACTGGCGGTCCTTGTAGGTGGTGTCGCGAGTACGCAGAACCTCGCGGCCAGGTGGCGCGTAGACTTCCTCGGTGTGTTGGTCGGTCTTGGCGATCTGGTAGTTCAGGCTCCATTTCACGTGGTCGGCGACCAGCGAATCCAGGCCGAACTCATGGTTGATGCCGAAGCGCTCGCGGGTGATTGTGTCGTTGCCATTGCGCGCTTTGTAGTAGCCCATGCCACCAAAGCCCGGAATGAACGGCCCACCCACGGCACTGAGGATGTTCTGGTCACGGTCATCCTTGTAGCGCTCGTAGGTGAAACCCAGGCGCGCATCGTCGGCATAGTTCCAGCCCAGCTTGGCCAGCACGTTGGTGGTGCGTACGTCCATCGTGTTGGCTTCGGTGCGGTCCAGGCCGGTGCCGCCGTGGCTGCCGTACGATTCGGTCTCGTGGCCGTTGCGTTGGCTCAGGTGCAGCAGGCCGTCGAAATCGCCCTGGCGGCCGGCCACGGTGGCCGAGGTCAGCCAGCTGTCGTCCGCCGAGCTGTAGCCGGTCTTCAGGCGGGCACCGACGTCCTTACCTGGCTTGATGATGTCGTCCGGGTCGAGGGTGAAGTAGCTCACCGCGCCGCCGATGGCGTTGCTGCCGTACAGCACCGAGGCCGGGCCGCGCAGAATCTCCACACGCTTGACGATCTCGGGGTCTACATAGTTGCGCTGGGTCTGCGCGTAGGGGCCGTAGAAGAAGCTGTCGGGAATGGACACGCCATCGACCTGGGTGAGAATGCGCTCACCGTCGATGCCGCGAATGTTGTAGCCGTTCAGGCCGCTGCGTTGGCCGGTGCCGGCCACCGAGACACCCGGTTCATAGCGCACCAGGTCCTGGATGTTGTTGACGTTCTGACGGTCCAGCTGTTCACGCGTCTGCACGGTCACGGTGCTGGGCACCTGGCTGACGTCCTGGGCGCTGCGGGTGGCACTGACGGTCATCTGCTGCAGGGCGATGGCATTGCCGGCTGACTGGCGCTCAAGCACTACGTTGCCATTGCTGATCTTGCGAAAGCCCAGGCCGGTGCCGTGCAGCAACTGTTTGAGCGCGGCTTCTGGCGGCAGTGAGCCCTGCACGCCGGGGGATGCGATGCCATCGGCCAGCTCCGCGCTGAACCCGACCTGCCATCCGGTGACCTGGCTGAACGCATTGATCGCCGCCACCAGTGGTTGCTGGGCAATGTTGAAGCGGTAGTCGCCCATGCGCGGGCTGCTGGCCTGGGCCGGTTCTGCGGCCAGTGCTGGCAGGCTACAGGCGCCGCTGGCGAGCAGTGCCAGGGTCAGCAGGGACAGTTGCCCTGTACGGCGGGGAAGGGTGGACGGACGAGTTGGACCTGTGGACATCGAAAGCGCTCCCTGACGCGCGAACTGTTATAGGTGATGACTGTTCTCGTTTTCAAACAAGAATCAGTTGCATTGGCTATAACGTGACGGGCGGGGTGCTGCGATCGCGTAAAAATAAATTCGCTCCAGCGCCGGCAAGCCGGCTCTCACATGAACAGCGATGACCTCAAGATCAGCGCAGTACCTGTAGGAGCCGGCTTGTCGTGGCGACGAACCGAGGCGATGAGGCCGGTGCAGGAATTTCAGTTGAGAATGACTACGGCAGGGTACTCATGCAACTGAGCCGAGGTGATGTGGGCCAAGGCGCGCAAGGTCTCCAGCGGCTGGTCCAGGCGATAGTTACCGGTGACGGCCACATCGTCCAGGTGGCTGTTACGGTTGATGATCCAGCCGGGGTAGTAGCGCCTGACTTCCGCCAGCACCTGGCTCAACGGGCAGTTTTCGAACACCAGGCGGCCGTCGACCCAGGCCAGGTCCTTGTGCATGTCCGGGCGCTGGCGCTGGCCAAACCCTTGGGGGCCGACGCTGATGCTGTCACCGGCATTGAGGCGGATGCGCTGGTCGCTGGCGGCCAGCAGGTCGACATCCCCACGTTGCACGCGCACCTGCGCTTCGCCATCGAGGTAACGCACGGCGAAATCGGTGTCACGTACCTGGGCACGTAGCGGCCCGGCCTGCACTTCCAGCGGCAGTTGGGCGCCGCCAGGTATCTGGAAGTAGGCTTCACCTTGCAGCAGCCGCGCGACCTGCTGGCCGTCACGCTGCTCGCTGGCAAACGCGGAATTGGTGTTCAGCAGCACCTTGGCGCCATCGCCCAGTTCCAGCCGCTGGCGCTCGCCAACCACGGTCAGGTGATCGGCCTGCAGGCGTACGGGCAGGTTGCCGAAGGTGAACAGACCGACCAGCAGCACGGCAGCGGTGGCCAGCGGTTTCCAGTGTCGCTTCAGGCGCCCCTGCAAAGAGCTGCGTTGGTCGTGGTGCAGCTGCACGGCAGCGTGGCGCAGAGGGGCGCCATTCCACATGGCTTCCGCTTCGACATAGGCCTCGGCGTTTTCCGGTGCCGCGCTCAGCCACGCCTCGAAGGCGCGAGTGTCGTCTTCGTCAGCGCATTGCAGGCGGATGAGCCAGTCCAGCGCCTCGTCCATGGCACGGGCGCGGGCGTCTGGCCCGGCAGGTGACGGGCGAGTGACGGGGCTGTCGGTCACGGTTGATCCTTGAAATGATTTTTCCCGAATGATCAAGGCTTAGGCGAGGCATGGCAAGGGCTTTGCCGTGCTCACCGGGCAGGCGGTCGGCTCACTTGAGGCGGTCGGCCACACCCATGCAGATGGCCATGATCAGTTTCAGTTCCTTCTGAACCGTGCTGGCCGAGACGTTCAGTTGCTCGGCGATTTCCAGGTAGCTGGCGCCATGCAGGCGGCTGAGGATGAAGATGCGTTGCTGGCGTGGGGTGAGCTGGCTGAGGCTCACGCTCAGGCGTTTGAGCAACTGTTCGGCGTGGGCGGCGTCTTCGCTGCTGCTGGTCGGTGCGGCGACGTTGTGCAGTACCTCCTCGGGCACATCGTCGACCAGCGTGCGCGCTTGCACCCGGCGCGTGCGCAGGTGGTCCAGTGCCAGGTTGCGTGCGGTCTGGAACACGAACGGCTCAAGGTGCTCGATGGGGCGTTCGCTCAGCGCACGTGAGACCCGCAGGTAGGTTTCCTGCAGCAAGTCCTCAGCGGTGCTGGGGTTACCCACCATGCGCTGCAGGGTGCGCAGCAGGGTAAGGCGCTGGACGAGAAAGACGGAGTTGAACCGGGACTGACTCACGGGGGGACCTGGCCGACGAAAGGTTAATGATAATGCTTATCATCTGTGCCTGAGGTCAAGCCCGAAAGTGTTAGGAAAAGGTAAAGATTGTGAATAACACGCTGGAAGGGGTTCGCCATGGCATTTTTAGTGCGTGGAAGATCGAGCGCCGCCCGCGCGGCGC
>NZ_JAXCIL010000004.1 GCF_034387475.1 Pseudomonas sp. Teo4 | reverse complement strand
GGCCAGGTAGCCAGCGAAGATGTCGCCGAAGTTGCCGGTCGGTACCGAGAACGCCACGGAACGGGCCGGACCGCCCAGCTGCAGGGCTGCGTGGAAGTAGTAGACGATCTGGGCCATGATCCGCGCCCAGTTGATCGAGTTGACCGCCACCAGGCGGGTGCCTTTGAGGAAGGACTGGTCGGCGAAGCTGGCCTTGACCATTTCCTGGCAGTCGTCGAAGTTGCCTTCGATGGCGATGTTGTGGATGTTGTCGCCGAAGATGGTGGTCATCTGACGGCGCTGAACTTCCGAAACACGCTGGTGCGGGTGCAGGATGAAGATGTCGACGTTGTCGCAACGGCGGCAGCCTTCGATTGCTGCGGAGCCGGTGTCACCGCTGGTGGCGCCGATGATCACCACGCGCTCGTTGCGCTTGGCCAGAACGTGGTCCAGCAGGCGGCCGAGCAGCTGCAGGGCGAAGTCTTTGAATGCGAGGGTCGGGCCGTGGAACAGCTCCATCACCCACTCATTGGAATTGAGCTGACGCAGCGGTGCTACCGCGGCGTGGGCGAACTCACCGTAGGTTTCTTCGAGGATTTTCTTGAAGTCGGCATCGGCGATGCTGCCTTCGACGAACGGGCGCATCACGCGGAATGCGAGTTCGTGGTACGGCAGGCCGGCCCAGGAAGCGATCTCTTCCTGGGTGAAGCGTGGCAGGTTTTCCGGTACGTACAGGCCGCCATCACTGGCAAGGCCAGCCAGCAGGACGTCTTCAAAGTTCAGGGCCGGTGCCTGGCCGCGGGTGCTGATATAGCGCATGGGTACAAACCTTCGGTGCTGAGGCCGGGGCCGCGCTGGCGGCCCGACGGCACTGTTCGTTAATTGAGCTGTTCGACGCGGATGCGCACGACCTTGCCGACCACGTCCTGCAGGGCTTCCAGGGCGACGATGGCATCATTGATGCGCTGCTCGACCACACCGTGGGTCAGCAGAATCATCGGCACCAGGCCGTCCTGCTCCTCGGCTTCCTTCTGCATGATCGACTCGATGTTGATGCCACGCTCCGAGAGAATACTGGCCACCTGGGCCAGTACGCCTGGGTGATCCTTGGCCTGGATACGCAGGTAGTAGGCGCTTTCGCACGCCTCGATCGGCAGGATCGGGTGAGCCGACAGCGAGTCTGGCTGGAAGGCCAGGTGCGGCACGCGGTTCTCTGGGTCGGAGGTCATTGCACGGACCACATCGACCAGGTCGGCGACCACCGACGAAGCGGTCGGTTCCATGCCGGCGCCGGCACCGTAGTACAGGGTCGAACCTGCAGCGTCGCCGTTGACCATCACAGCGTTCATCACACCGTTGACATTGGCGATCAGGCGGTCGGCCGGAATCAGCGTCGGATGCACGCGCAGCTCGATACCGGCGGCAGTGCTACGGGCAACACCCAGGTGCTTGATGCGGTAGCCCAGTGCCTCGGCGTAGTTCACATCCGCGGTGGTCAGCTGGGTGATGCCCTCGGTGTAGGCCTTTTCGAACTGCAGCGGGATACCGAAGGCGATGGAGGCCAGGATGGTCAGTTTGTGCGCAGCATCGATGCCTTCGACGTCGAAGGTCGGGTCGGCTTCGGCATAGCCCAGCGCCTGTGCTTCGGCTAGCACGTCAGGGAAGGCGCGGCCCTTCTCACGCATCTCGGTGAGGATGAAGTTGCCGGTGCCGTTGATGATGCCGGCCAGCCAGTTGATGCGGTTGGCCGACAGGCCTTCGCGAATCGCCTTGATCACCGGGATGCCGCCGGCCACGGCCGCTTCAAAGGCGACGATGACGCCCTTCTCGCGGGCTTTGGCGAAGATTTCGTTGCCATGCACGGCAATCAGCGCCTTGTTGGCGGTGACCACGTGCTTGCCGTTCTCGATAGCCTTGAGCACCAGGTCGCGGGCGACGGTGTAGCCACCGATCAGCTCGATGACAATGTCGATCTCCGGGTTGCTCGCAACATCGAACACATCAGCGGTAATGGGGGTACCGGTAATCTGGCAGTTCGGGTTCTGCGAGCGCATGGCGATCTGTGCCACTTCAATACCGCGCCCGGCACGGCGGGCAATCTCCTCGGCGTTGCGCTGAAGTACATTGAAGGTTCCGCCACCGACGGTCCCCAACCCACAGATGCCTACTTTGACCGGTTTCACTGTGAACTCCCCATTGAACGGCCGGCACCTGCGCCGACCGTGAAACATGCCGTCACCCCATGACGACGGCGTACTGAATGAATTACTTGCTCTGGGCCAGGGCCAGCTTTGCCACCTGCGGTGCCGGCTGGTAGCCCGGAATCACCTGGCCGCTTTCCAGCACGATCGCTGGCGTGCCGTTGACACCGATCGACTGGCCCAGCTGGAACTGCTTGCTGACCGGGTTGGCGCACTTGGCAGCCTTGATTTCCTTGCCGTCGATCATCTTGTCCAGCGCCGCGCGGCGGTCGCTGGAGCACCATACGGCCTGCAACTGCTCATCACCCGGCGAACCGAGGCCCTGGCGCGGGAAGGCGACGTAGCGCACTTCGATACCGCGACGGTTGAGCTCGGGCACTTCGGCGTGCAGCTTGTGGCAATACGGGCAGGTGGTGTCGGTGAACACGGTGATGTGCGACTTGGTCTCGCCCTTGGCAGGATAAACCACCATCTCGGCGGCTGGAATGCCGTTGATGAGCTTGGCGATACCGAGGCGTTCGGCCTTCTCGGTCAGGTTGACCGGTTTGCCATCCTGGATCTGATAAAGGTAACCCTGCATCACGAACTGGCCGTCGGCGCTGGCGTACAGCACACGCCCACCCTGCAGCTTGACCTCATACAGGCCGCTGACCGGGCTGCTGGCGACGCTTTCCACCGGAACTTCCAGTTCGAGGTTCTGCAACGACTTGCGAATTGCCTGCTCGGCGCCGCTGTTGGCATCGGTGGCCGCAGCGACTGCAAAGGTACTGGCCAGCGCCAGGGCGGCGGCGGCGAACATCTGGGTCAAGCGCATGGGAACTCCTGAAGGCGAACCGGGGCCGGGGGACGTCGCACGCGGGAAAAACGCGGCAACCAGGCGGCCCTTGGTGCTAAACCGCTCAAGCCTACCACATCAGACGTGAGCTGAATGGGTCTGAGGGTACCGGTCGGCGGAACATGAAAATCATTCATCCACGCGGGTGATGCTGAGCGTGCAATTGCTGCAGACGGGCCTTGGCCACATGGGTGTAGATCTGCGTGGTCGACAGGTCGCTGTGGCCGAGCAACATCTGCACCACACGCAGGTCTGCACCGTGGTTGAGCAGATGGGTGGCAAAGGCGTGACGCAGAGTGTGTGGCGACAAGGGCTTGTCGATGCCCGCTACCCGCGCCTGGTGCTTGATGCGGTGCCAGAATGTCTGCCGGGTCATTTGCTCGCCGCGTTGGCTGGGGAACAGCACGTCACTTGGGCGGCCATTGAGCAGTTCGCTGCGCCCGTTGCGAAGGTAACGCTCAATCCACACCACCGCCTCCTCGCCCATGGGCACAAGGCGTTCCTTGCTGCCTTTGCCCATCACCCGCAGCACGCCCTGACGCAGGTTGACCTGATCGAGCGTGAGGCTGACCAGTTCGGTTACCCGCAAGCCGCAAGCGTAGAGCACTTCGAGCATGGCCCGGTCGCGCTGGCCGATGGCCTCGCCAAGGTCCGGCGCCAACAGCAACGCCTCGACGTCGGCTTCTGACAACGACTTGGGTAGCGGGCGACCTAGCTGGGGCATCTCCACCAACAGGGTCGGGTCGACGCCAATCAGCTTTTCCCGCAGCAGGTAACGAAAGAAACCACGCAACCCAGAGAGAAAACGCGCAGTGGAGCGTGGCTTGTAGCCCTGGTCCAGGCGCCACGCGAGGTGGTCGAGGATCAACTCGCGCCCGGCATCGGGTAATGCCACCGCATGCTCCTGCAGCCAGCCATTGAACAAGGCCAGGTCACTGCGATACGACATGCGGGTGTTATCGGACAGGCCTTTTTCCAGCCAGAGGGCATCGAGAAACTGGTCGATCAGAGGGTGGTCGAGGGCGGGCATGAAAACTCGGTGGCGAAGAACGAAATGACGCTTAGTCTTTCATAACAACGCAGGCATAGGGAGCCCGCATGAGCGAACAGCAGATACTCCTGAGCTTCGGCGGCATTGGCGCTGCCGCCCTCGCCTGCCAATGGCTGGCCTGGCGCCTGAAGCTGCCGGCCATCCTGTTTCTGCTGCTGTGCGGCATCCTCGCGGGGCCGGTGCTGGGCTGGCTCGATCCGCAGGCGCTGTTCGGGCCGCTGCTGATGCCGTTGGTTTCACTGGCGGTGTCACTGATCCTGTTCGAGGGCAGCCTGACCCTGCACCTGTCGCAATGGCGGGAGATCGGCAGCGTGGTGCACCGGCTGGTAACTATCGGCGCGCTGACCACTTGGGCGGTGATTGCTGTCGCCACCCATTGGTTGCTGGGCTTCGACTGGCCACTGGCGATTCTGTTCGGCGCCCTGACCCTGGTCACCGGCCCCACGGTGATCGTGCCCATGCTCCGGGTCGTGCGGCCCAACGCGACCATCGCCAACATCCTGCGCTGGGAAGGCATCGTCATTGACCCGATTGGCGCGCTGCTGGCGGTGGTGGTCTATAGCTTCATCATTGCCGGCGCCGAGGGTGACGGCCTGAGCCAGAGCCTGATGACCTTCGCCGGGGTCATTTTCTGCGGTTGCGCGCTGGGCGCTGCCGGGGGCTGGATACTGGGCCAGATCATGCGTGCCCAGTGGCTGCCGGAATACCTGCATAACCTGGCCTCGCTGGCGGCGGTACTGGGCATTTTCATTGCCGCCAACCAGATCGTCCACGAGTCGGGGCTGCTGGCCGTGACGGTGATGGGCATGTGGTTGGCCAACATGCCTGGCGTGGATGTCCGGCAGATTCTGCACTTCAAGGAAAACCTCAGCGTGCTGCTGATTTCCGGGCTATTCATTCTGCTGGCCGCACGCCTGGACCTGCACGCACTACTGGCCCTAGGCCCGGTCGTACTGATACTGCTACTGGCCATTCAGTTGGTGGCACGCCCGCTGAATGCGTTCGTCTCCACCCTGGGTTCACCGCTGAACTGGCGCGAACGCGCACTCCTGGCCTGGATTGCCCCACGGGGTATCGTCGCTGCCGCAGTTTCGGCGATTTTCGCCATTCGGCTGCACGAAGCCGGTCATCAGGATGCCTTGCTGCTGGTGCCGCTGACATTTGCCGTGATCATCGGCACAGTGGTGCTGCAAAGCGCCACGGCCAGGCCCCTGGCGCGCCTGCTCAAGGTGGCTGAGCCGGCACCGAGCGGCTTTCTCATCGTCGGTGCCAACGAGCCGGCACGCGCCATCGGCAAAGCCCTGCAACAGATCGGCTGCCGGGTGCTGCTGACCGATTCGAGCTGGGAGAACATCCGCGCCGCACGTATGGAGGGGCTGCCGACCTACTTCGGCAACCCGGCCTCGCAACATGCCGATGCGCACCTGGACCTGGTCGGCCTCGGTCATTTGCTTGGTCTGTCGCCTGCCGGCGAGATCAACGCCCTGGCCTGCGCACGGTTTCGCCATGACTTCGGCCATGGTCGCCTGTTCGTGCTGGCCAGCGGACTGGAAAAACAGCGCAGCGACAAACATCGGGCCGCTGAAGAACATCGTGGGCATATGCTGGGTACAAGCCCGATGACCTACCTGCAGTTGGCCAACCACCTGCATCAGGGCGCAGAACTCTACAGCACCAACCTTACCGAAGGGTTCGACTGGGAGGACTATCAGGCACTGCATGGCGAGCGTGCACACCTGCTGTTCGCCCGTGACGAACACGGCTGGGTGCATGTGGCCAGCCCCGACAATCTACCGGCTCCGCAACCGGGCTGGACCCTGGTGGCCCTGATCGAGCCCGCACCGGCCCAATGAACTCAGGCCTCAGGCAGCACCGGTACCGGCCGCTTGTCCTCGTCGATGGCGACAAAGCTGAACACGCCGTGAATAGCGCGCTCACGGCCATCGAGGTACATGTTCTCGACGAACACATCGACCTGCACCTGCAGGCTGGTGTTACCCACTTTGATCACGCTGCCGACCAACTCGACGATCGAACCCGCAGGAATCGGGTGCTTGAAGTCGATCCGGTCGGTGGACACGGTCACCAGCGGCAAACGACAAAAACGCGTGGCGGCGATGAACGACACTTCGTCCATCCAGGCCAGGGCCGTGCCGCCGAACAGCGTGTTGTGGTGGTTGGTGGTATTGGGGAAAACGGCTTTGGTCACGCGGGTCACCGACAGTTCGGTGCGGCGTTGGATTTCCTGGTCTCGAGGGGTGGTCATGGGTAACTCACAGCGTAAGGAAGATGGGCCAGGGTGTGCCCTTCGCGGGTAAACCCGCTCCCACAAAAAAAGCAGCCCGAAGGCTGCTTTTTTGTTCTCGCAGGGTGGCCGAAGCCACCCGTAAAAACTGCACTCAGGACAGTTTTTCTTTGATGCGAGCGGCTTTGCCGGACAGGTCGCGCAGGTAGTACAGCTTGGCTTTACGCACGTCACCACGACGTTTCACGGCCAGGCTGTCGATCTGTGGGCTGTAGGTCTGGAAGGTACGCTCTACGCCAACGCCGCTGGAGATCTTGCGCACGGTGAAGGCGCTGTTCAGACCGCGGTTACGCTTGGCGATAACGACGCCTTCGAACGCCTGCAGACGGGAACGCTCACCTTCCTTCACTTTAACCTGTACGACAACGGTGTCGCCTGGTGCGAAGGTCGGGATTTCCTTGCTCATCTGCTCTGCTTCGAGCTGCTGGATGATCTTGTTGGTCATGCTGTGCTCCTAAGATGGATAACTTGATCCACCATCGATACGTTAACTATCGTCCCGCTCGCGGAGATATTCCTCGAGCAGCTTCTTCTCTTCTCCAGAAAGCGAGCGACTTTCCAGAAGATCGGCGCGTCGTTCGAAGGTCCTACCAAGGGACTGCTTCATCCGCCAACGCCGGATATGTGCATGGTTGCCACTTAGCAACACGTCGGGAACACGCTGATCCGCATACACCTCAGGTCGGGTGTAGTGCGGGCAATCGAGCAGACCGTCGGTGAAGGAATCTTCTTCCGCCGAGTCCACATGCCCTAAAGCTCCGGGCAGCAGTCGCGTAACCGCATCGATCAGTACCATGGCCGGCAGCTCGCCACCGGAAAGCACATAGTCACCAATCGACCACTCCTCATCGACATGAGCCTCGATAAAGCGCTCGTCGATGCCTTCATAACGACCGGCGATCAGGATCAACGATTCCTGTTCGGCCAGGCCTTTGACCGCTTGCTGAGTCAGCTTGCGGCCTTGCGGCGAAAGGTAGATCACCTTTGCCGATGCTCCGGTCGCTTGCCTGGCGCTAACCAGGGCGTCTTCCAGAGGCTTGATTTTCATCACCATGCCCGGACCACCGCCAAACGGCCGATCATCCACCGTATGGTGACGATCTGTGGTGTAGTCCCGCGGGTTCCAGCAAGTCACCTGAAGCAACCCCTGTTTCACCGCGCGGCTGGTAATGCCGTACTCAGTGATGGCCGAGAACATCTCGGGGAACAACGTGATGACGTCTACGCGAAGGTTACCCATCGTTTAGAAGTCCGCGTCCCACTCAACCCGCATCACGCCTGCTTCCAGGTCGACGTTGAGCACGCATTGCGCCGTATAGGGCAACAGACGCTCGCGATCATCCAGGCTGCCTGCGCAGGGCTTGACCACCATTACATCGTTCGCACCGGTCTCCAACAGGTGATCGACCTTGCCGAACAGTTGTTCGTCCTGGTTGATGACCTTCAGGCCCTGCAGCTGGTACCAGTAGTACTCGTCTGCGGCCAGGTTGGGCAAAAGGCTCCGCGCAATGCAGATTTCGTGGCCGCTCAGAAGACGAGCTTCATCGCGATCATCGAGGCCTTTCAGTTTCACGACCAGGCCCTTTTGGGAGCCACGACCGCTGACCAGCTCGACCTGCTTTACCTTGCCTTCGTGCCGAAGCGTCCAGCGTGGATAATCCAACAGGTTTTCAATCGGATCGGTAAAGGAATACACCTTCACCTCGCCGCGAACGCCGTGAACCGAAAAAATCTTGCCAACGACGATGAGGTCGTCAGCCTTTTCTGGCGTCGCGTTCATATTACTTAGGCAGCGGCCTTGGCAGCGTCCTTCAGCAGCTGAGCAACGCGCTCAGACGGCTGTGCGCCCTGGCTCAGCCAGTAGGTGACGCGCTCTTGGTTGACCGACAGCTTGACTTCGGCGCCCGATGCGATCGGGTTGAAGAAGCCAACGCGCTCAACGAAACGGCCGTCACGGGCGTTACGCGAGTTGGTTACGGTCAGGTGGTAGAATGGGCGCTTTTTCGAGCCGCCACGGGCAAGACGAATGGTTACCATGTGAACATCGTTCCTATAGTCGGTGCTGCAAATCTGAATGCCAAATAGGCACACGGGTGCCCAAAAGGCCGCATATTCTCGGGGAATACACGGACATTTGCAAATGCCTTTTTCGGCAAGGCCCTGCCTTACCGTCCAGATCTGCCGGTTAAGCCACTGATTTTGTGGCCGTTGCCCCGCCGAAGCGGGGGTTTCGGGCACCTGCCTCTAAATAAGGCAGGCGTCCAAAATAGGGGTTACAGCTTCGGCATGCCGCCGCCAGGCAGCATTCCGCCCAGGCCACGCATCATCTTGGCCATGCCGCCCTTGGCGGAGAACTTCTTCATCATTTTCTGCATCTGCTTGTGCTGCTTGATCAGCCGGCCGACGTCCTGCACCTGAGTGCCAGAACCCAGCGCGATACGGCGCTTGCGCGAACCGCTGATCAGCTCCGGATCACGGCGCTCGGCCGGGGTCATGGAGTTGATGATCGCTTCCATCTGCTTGAACTGCTTCTCGGCCGCGCCCTGGGCATTGCCCATCTGCGCCATGTTGACCCCACCGATGCTTGGCAGCTTGTCCATGAGGCCGCCCAGGCCGCCCATGTTCTTCATCTGCTGCAACTGGTCACGGAAGTCTTCGAGGTCGAAGCCCTTGCCCTTCTTGAGCTTCTTGGCCAGCTTGTCGGCCTTGGCCTTGTCGATGTTCTGCTCGGCTTGCTCGATCAGGCTGAGCACGTCGCCCATGCCGAGGATGCGCGAGGCGACACGGTCCGGGTGGAAGGGCTCGAGGGCTTCGGTCTTCTCGCCCATACCGATGAACTTGATCGGCTTGCCGGTGATGGCGCGGACCGACAGTGCGGCACCGCCACGGGCGTCACCGTCGACCTTGGTCAGCACCACGCCGGTCAGCGGCAGTGCTTCGCCGAAGGCCTTGGCGGTGTTGGCGGCGTCCTGACCGGTCATGGCGTCGACCACGAAAAGGGTCTCGATCGGCTTGACTGCAGCATGCAGCGCCTTGATCTCGTCCATCATGTCGGCGTCGATGTGCAGACGGCCGGCGGTGTCGACGATGACCACGTCGATGAACTTGAGCTTGGCTTCGCGAATTGCAGCTTCGGCGATGGCGACTGGCTTCTGGCTGATGTCGGACGGGAAGAAGGTCACGCCGATGTCGTTGGCCAGGGTTTCCAGCTGTTTGATCGCCGCCGGGCGATAAACGTCGGCCGAAACCACCATCACGCTCTTTTTCTTGCGCTCTTTAAGGAAGCGCGCCAGCTTGCCTGCGGTGGTGGTCTTACCCGCACCCTGCAGACCGGCCATCAGCACTACCGCAGGTGGCGCGGCGTTCAGCGCGAGGTCTTCGTTGGCCGCGCCCATCAGGCTTTCCAGCTCGGCCTGGACGATCTTCACGAACGCCTGGCCCGGCGTCAGGCTGCGCGACACTTCGGTGCCGACCGCACGTTCCTTGACGCTGTTGACGAAATCCTTGACCACCGGCAGGGCAACGTCGGCCTCGAGAAGGGCCATGCGCACTTCGCGCAGCGTGTCCTTGATGTTGTCTTCGGTCAGCTTGGCCTTGCCGGTGACATGGCGCAGCGTCTGTGACAGGCGGTCGGTCAGGTTTTCGAACATGGTGATCCTTTCAGGCCCAGTAAAAGCCGAGATTTGTCAGGCGCCCTGGGGGAAATGCACACACCCCGGACACAGCAAGGCGGCGATTATAGCGAAGTGCGGCGGCGGCGCACACCTTGCTGCAGGCCCGCTGGATATTCGGTGGTCTCTCCGGCCATTTCGCGGGTAAACCCGGCTCCACCGGGCAGATGTACCCGCTAAAGGGCCAACACCGTCACCCGGTCTTCCTTGCCAAAGGCGATCTATGCCAAACTCCGTCTCTTTAGGGCTTGCCAACCAGGACTTATGGTCTCCTCACCCAGCCTCATCCCCAACCTGATCGCCGCCGGCCTTTATATAGCAGCGACCGTTTACCAGAGCTTGCACCTGGCTCAGGGCCGCAAAGCCGACAAACGGCTGCTTGGGCTGCTTGGCGCCCTCGCGGTGGTCGCCCAGGGCGGAGCCCTGTTCTTCCAGCTGATCACCCCGCTGGGCCTGAGCCTCGATTTCTTCAGCGCTGCCAGCCTGATCGCCGTGGCCGTCATTACCCTGACCTTGCTGGCCTGCCTGCGCATTCCGGTGGAAAACCTGCTGGTGCTGCTGTTCCCGCTCGGTGCGGTCACTGCGTTGCTGGCCCAGTTCGCGCCTCCTGGCACCGTGCCGCTGATCAACGAGGAGCCGGGCATCCTGGCGCATATCCTGCTGTCGATCCTTGCCTACGGCCTGTTCACCATCGCGGTGTTCCAGTCACTGCTGCTGTTGCTGCAGGACCGTCAGCTCAAGCACAAGCACCCGTCCGGGTTGATCCGCAACTTCCCGCCCCTGCAGACCATGGAAAGCCTGTTGTTCGGCTTCCTCTGGGCTGGCTGGGGCCTGCTGTCGCTATCGCTGATTTCCGGCTGGCTGTTCCTTGAGAACCTGTTCGCCCAGCACCTGGTCCACAAGACGCTGCTGGCCTGTGTCGCCTGGGTGGTGTTCAGTGTGCTGCTGTGGGGCCGAACCCGTCTGGGCTGGCGTGGCCACAAGGCGATCCGCTGGACACTGGCCGGTTTCTGCCTGCTGATGCTGGCCTATTTCGGCAGCAAGCTGGTTCGCGAATTCATCCTGCATATCTGACGGCCGCCCATGGACACCCTGCCGTACGCCCCGCTTCTCGGCACCCTGGCACTGGCACTACTGTGGTCGGCGTTGTTCAGCGCCGTGGATGCTGCCCGCGTCATGCTCAACGGCACGTTGCGCCAGGGCGAAGATGGCCAACCGGTCTTGCCGGCCCAGGCCCTGGTGTTATGCGCCAGCCTGGGCAAGTTGCTGGTGCTGGGCCTGGCATGCCTCATCGGCCAACGCTACAACGGTGAGCACGGCTTCTGGTTGGCGGGCCTGGGTGCCACCCTGGCCTTGCTGGTGTTCGCTGAATTCCTGCCTCGGCGAATCGCCCGACGCAACCCGCAAGCCTTCGCCAGCCTCGGTGCCAGCCTGCTCAAGTTCCCGCTCGCCTTGCTGCAACCACCGGCCTGCCTGCTCGATGGCTGCGCCAAGCTGATATTGCGCCCGTTCCGTGCACAACCCACGGCGGTGGCCCTGCACCCTCAGGAAAGCGACGACTTCGACGAGGACGAACTGGCGGAAACCACCCACCATGGTCTGTTGGAGGGGTTGCAGTCGTTGGACAAAATCACCGTCAACGACATCCTGGTGCCACGCAATGAAGTGGACGGCATCAACCTCGACGACCCTATCGAGCGCATCATCGAGCAACTGATCGTCAGCCGCCATACGCGCCTGCCGGTCTACCACAGCGATATCAACCAGGTAGAGGCCATCCTCAACACCAAGCTGATCAGCCATCTGTTGCCAAAGGCCGAGCTGACCCTGGAGAAGCTGCACAGCGCCTGCTACGAGCCCTACTTCGTCCCGGAAAGCACCCCGCTGCAGCTGCAACTGCTGAACTTCCACAAGCAGCAACGACGCCTGGGCGTGGTGGTGGACGAGTATGGTGAAGTACTGGGCATCGTCACCCTCGAAGACATCCTCGAAGAGATCGTCGGCGAGTTCGAAGACGAGCACAGCCTGGACAACCCCCACGTACACCCACAGCCCGATGGCAGCTTCGTCATCGAAGGCACCGCCTCGCTGCGTGAAATCAACCGCAGCCTGGGTTGGCACCTGCCCTGTGACGGTGGCCCGAAAACCCTCAACGGGCTGGTCACCGAAGCCCTGGAAAGCATCCCGGAAAGCGCCGTTTGCCTGAAGATCGGCCGCTATCGCCTGGAAATCCTCGAAACAGAGGACAATTGCGCCAGCAAGGTACTGGTGTGGACCGTGACCCGATAGCTATACTCGGGTCACGCTTACCCAGCCCCGCCGTCCCGCCTGCTACCCGCACCCGGCGCCACACGGCCAGTCCGCTCCACTGACACGCCCCGCGGTCCTGCTTCAACACCCCGAACAGTGCCCGCTCCCGCCCCTATCCCCCTTGGGCTGCCGTCAGTCGGGCGACCACAACAATACGCTCCGGCGTCCGCGAAACCGTGCCTGCCCTTTGCTGTCGAGTGCGCGCCCTCGCGGGCCAAGGCCATGGAGCAAGACCAGACTGTTAGGGACCTACTTAATGACAACCAGCAGCACTTATGCCGAAGCGCCCGCCGCGCCGGTCAACTCACCGGCACGGGTGGCCACCGCCAGCTTCATCGGCACCGCCATCGAATTCTATGACTTCTACGTTTACGCCACCGCCGCCGCCTTGGTGATCGGCCCAGTGTTCTTCCCGTCCGGTTCCGGTACCGCACAGATGTTGGCGGCGTTCCTGACCTTCGGCATTGCCTTCCTCGCCCGCCCTTTGGGTTCGGCACTGTTCGGCCATTTCGGCGACCGCATCGGGCGCAAGTCGACCCTGGTTGCGTCGTTGCTGCTGATGGGGGCGTCCACCACGCTGATCGGCGTGCTGCCCGGCTACGACAGCATCGGTGTCTGGGCACCTGTCCTGCTGTGCCTGCTGCGCTTCGGCCAAGGCCTTGGCCTGGGCGGTGAATGGGGCGGTGCAGCACTGCTGGCCACCGAGAACGCGCCGCAAGGCAAACGCGCCTGGTTCGGCATGTTCCCGCAACTGGGCCCTTCGATCGGCTTCCTGGCTGCCAACGGGCTGTTCCTGACCCTGGCCCTGGTCCTCAGTGACGAGCAGTTCCGCGAGTGGGGCTGGCGCATTCCATTCCTGCTCAGCGCCGCGCTGGTCCTCGTGGGCCTGTATGTGCGCCTGAAGTTGGAGGAAAGCCCGGTATTCGCCAAGGCGGTTGAACGCCACGAGCGGGTGAAGATGCCGGTGGTCGACCTGTTCGCCAAGTATTGGCTGCCCACCCTGCTGGGCGCTGCCGCCATGGTGGTGTGCTATGCGCTGTTCTACATCTCCACGGTGTTCTCGCTCAGCTATGGGGTTTCGACCTTGGGCTACAGCCGTGAAACCTTCCTCGGCATGCTGTGCTTCGCCGTGGTCTTCATGGCCCTGGCCACGCCACTGTCGGCCTGGCTCAGCGACCGCTACGGGCGCAAGCCGGTGCTGATCGTCGGTGGCCTGCTGGCGGTGGCGTCGGGCTTTACCATGGAACCATTGCTGACCTCGGGTTCGACCACGGGCGTGGCGTTGTTCCTGGCCATCGAGCTGTTCCTGATGGGCGTGACCTTCGCCCCGATGGGTGCGCTGCTACCAGAGCTGTTCCCGACCCACGTACGCTATACCGGCGCATCGGCGGCGTACAACCTGGGCGGTATCGTGGGGGCTTCGGCGGCGCCGTTCTTTGCTCAGAAACTGGTGAGCATGGGCGGGTTGAGCTGGGTCGGCGGGTATGTGTCGGTGGCGGCGGTGATCAGCTTGATTGCTGTGCTGTGCCTGAAAGAGACCCGAGACACGCAACTTTGAGAAAATGGGGCCGCTTTGCGGCCCATCGCAGGCTGACGCCAGCTCCCACGGTTCAAGGATGACTTGGACCACCCCCAATGACTGGATTTGTGGGAGCTGGCGTAGCCTGCGAAAGGGCTGCAGAGCAGCCCCCTATCTGATCAGAACTCGACCTTCACCGCCTGCGAAGCGCGGGTCGCCTTGGCCCGCGCCGCTTCGACCGACTCGTCACGCGCCAGGCACACGCCCATGCGGCGGGTACCGTTGATTTCCGGCTTGCCGAACAGGCGGATCGCAGTGTCCGGCTCACTCAACGCAGCGCCAAGGTTGGCGAAACTGGTCTGCTGCGACTGGCCTTCAGGCAGGATCACCGCCGAGGCCGACGGGCCGAACTGGCGCACCACCGGAATCGGCAGGCCAAGAATGGCGCGGGCGTGCAGGGCGAACTGCGACAAGTCCTGGGAAATCAGGGTCACCAGGCCGGTGTCGTGCGGGCGTGGCGACACTTCGCTGAACCACACCTGGTCGCCTTTGACGAACAGTTCCACACCGAACAGCCCACGGCCGCCCAGGGCGTCGGTGATTGCCTTGGCCACCCGCTGCGATTCGGCGAGCGCCTTCGGGCTCATGACCTGTGGCTGCCAGGACTCCTGGTAGTCGCCTTTCTCCTGACGATGGCCGACCGGCTCGAGGTAGCTGGTGCCACCCACGTGGCGCACGGTCAGCAGGGTGATTTCGTAATCGAAATCGATGAAGCCTTCGATGATCACCCGGCCCTTGCCAGCACGGCCGCCTTCCTGGGCGTAGTCCCAGGCCTTCTGCAGGTCGGCATCGCTACGCAGCAGGCTCTGGCCCTTGCCCGACGAACTCATCACCGGCTTGACCACGCACGGGTAGCCCAGGTCGGCCACGGCCTTGGCGTAGTCTTCGAAGGTATCGGCGAAGTGATAGGGCGAGGTCGGCAGGTCCAGCTCTTCGGCAGCCAGGCGGCGGATGCCTTCACGGTTCATGGTCAGCTGGGTGGCGCGGGCGGTCGGCACCACGTTGAAGCCTTCGCTTTCCAGTTCGACCAGGGTCGCGGTGGCGATGGCTTCGATCTCAGGAACGATGTAGTGCGGCTTCTCGGCCTCGATCACTGCACGCAGGGCAACGCCATCGAGCATGTTGACCACATGGCTGCGGTGCGCCACCTGCATGGCCGGAGCATTGGCGTAGCGGTCCACGGCGATCACTTCGACGCCCAGGCGCTGCAGCTCGATCACCACTTCCTTGCCCAGCTCGCCACAGCCGCAGAGCAGTACACGGGTCGCGGTGGGCGACAATGGGGTTCCGATACGGGTCATTTCAGGTCCTCGAAGGCATCCGGGGCGGCGCCAGGCTGGGCGCCGCCCGCTGAAAAAAGGACCGTTATTCTACACCATCAGCCCGCCACGGCGGCCCGTCGGGCACGAAATGCCATTGCCAGCCACACCGCCGTGACCCCGGCGAACTTGGAAGCCATGGCGGTGCCGATGACAGCAGGGGTCAGCGCACCGATCATGCCGAAGAAAATGAAGGTATCGACCGGAATGCTCAGCGCCGAACTCAGCCACAGGCGATCACGCAGCGGCCTGCGGGTGATGCTGAACACCAGCCAGTCGATCAGTTCGGAAATGAAGAAGGCGGTTGCGCTGGCCAGGGCGATGGCCGGCTCCGAGGTCACGTAGGACAGCACCAGCGCCACCAGCATGGCCACCAGGGCACCGTGGCCGAAACGGGTTTGCACCATATCGCGCAGAATGAACACCAGCCCGCCCCAGGCGGACCAGATCACGTCCAGGTGCGGGGCACTGGAGAAGGCGTAGTTGATCAGCACTACGCTGCTGATGTAGGCAATGAGATAGAACATGACCGGGGGATCTTAGGGCAAGCCCGACAGATTAGCGCCGCCTTCTTCGCGGGTAAACCCGCCCCCACAGGGATGCCACCACCCTCTGGAACAACACCGAACCTGTGGGAGCGGGTTTACCCGCGAAAAAGCCTACCTAGAAATCACTGTCCCATGATCAAGCCGGCAGCCACCGCCCGCTCATGACAGAGCTTCAGCACCACCCGGCGCTCATCGTTGCTCATGCGTCCCCAGCGGCCGATTTCCGCCACCGTACGCTGACAGCCGGTGCAGATATCCTGCTCATCCAGCGCACAGATGCTCACACAGGGCGAGGCGACCGGGCGTTCGGTCGCAACCACTTCACTCATCGTCGATCACCAGCTCCCGAGCATAACGCTCGGCATTGTGTACATAGTGGGCGGCGCTGGCTTCGAGCATGCGTTTCTGCTGCTCGGTAAGCTCACGCACCACCTTGCCAGGGGAACCCATCACCAACGAACCGTCGGGAATTTCCTTGCCCTCGGGGATCAACGCATTGGCGCCGATGATGCAATGCTTGCCGATGCGCGCGCCGTTGAGAATCACCGCATTGATACCGACCAGGCTGTAATCGCCGACCGTGCAGCCATGCAGCATGGCGTTATGCCCCACGGTTACACCCCTGCCCAAGGTCAGCGGTATGCCCTTGTCGGTGTGCATCACGGTGCCGTCCTGGACATTGCTGTCTTCGCCAATGTCGATCAGCTCGTTGTCGCCGCGCAACACCGCTGCGAACCACACGCTGGCACGGGCCTGCAGACGCACTTTGCCGATCAGTGTGGCATTGGGTGCGGCCCAGCTGGTGGGATGGCTCTCGACCCGCAGGTCGCCCAGGCGGTATTTCATGTTGGCTCCTCATGGCTGAAGGCAGATGGCGGGGTGCGCCCCGCTCAGTTTTCGATGTGACGCTCGGGGGGCTCGTGCAAGCTGATGCCGGCATCGAACAGCAGGTTGACCAGTTCCACGATCATGATCGCCGACAACCCCCAGATCTTGTACTCGCCGTAGCGGTAGCTGGGCACGTACCAACTGCGGCCCTGGTAATCGATTCGGTGGGTATGATCGCGTGGGTCCTGGCGGAAGAATTCCAGCGGCACGGTGAATACTGCCGCGATCTCGGCATCATTGGCGCGGTATTCGACGTAATCCGGGATTAAGCCGACGAATGGCGTCACTTTCAGGCCATGCAGGGAGATCAGTGGACTGAGGGGGCCGATCACCTCCACCAGCCCTGGCGGCAGGCCGATTTCCTCTTCGGCCTCACGCAAGGCGGTGAACACCAGGTCAGGGTCTTCCGGGTCACGACGCCCACCCGGGAAGGCGACTTCGCCGCCATGGGTCGACAAGCCCTTGGCACGCAGGGTCAGGACCAGTTCGGGGTCTTCGCTACGGGTAATGGGCAAAAGCACCGCCGCCTCCGGAAACCGTCGGTCGGTTTCCAATGATGCAGGTTCATGGTTGCTCATTCGGCGAAGAAGCTCGTCCAGCATTGCGCACTCTCGTTTCCAAGGCCTGCCTGCATGATGCACCAAAGCCGCGAAGCACCCAAGCCCCGTAAGCTTGCGGGCACCCCGCCTGGCGCGCCAAGATAACCGCATCACAAGGGAAGAACAGCATGAAATTCTGCAGCGCGTGCGGCCAACCGGTCATTCAGCGGGTCCCCGAGGGCGACAGCCGCCAACGGTATGTCTGCGATCATTGCCAGACCATTCACTACCAGAACCCCAATATCGTCGCCGGCGTGCTGCCCATCTGGGGCAGCCAGGTGCTGCTGTGTCGCCGCGCCATCGAACCGCGCCGTGGTTTCTGGACATTGCCTGGCGGCTTCATGGAGAACGGCGAGACCCTCGACCAGGCCGCCCGTCGCGAAACCAGCGAAGAGGCCTGCGCCCGGGTCGGGACAATGAGCCTGTATCAGCTGTTCGACCTGCCGCACATCAACCAGGTGCACGTGTTCTTCCGCGCCGAACTGGCCGACCTCGACTTCGATGTGGGCGTCGAGAGCCTGGAGGTGCGGCTTTTCGAGGAACACGAGATCCCATGGGACGAGCTGGCTTTCCGCACCGTCACTCGCACACTAGAATGCTATTATCGCGACCGCATCGGGCAGGCCTTCCCGGTTGGCCATGAATACCTGCCGCCGATGAACGTCACGTCCACCACTTAAGTTTTCAGGGATACCGCTTCATGCGTTGGTTGTTCGCCCTTTTCTGCCTTTGCATTACGTCGGTGTCCCAGGCGGCCTACACCGAGGTCATCATCCGCAAGCCGCAACCGCCCGCGCAGGCGCCCTCAGCCTCGCAGGCAGCCATGCAACCGCTGATCGACAAGGTGCTGGTGATCAAGTCCCAACGCCGTCTGCAATTGATCAGCCGTGGCGAGCCGCTCAAGACCTACCGGATTTCCCTGGGCAAGCAGCCCAAGGGCGCCAAGGAGCGCGAGGGTGACAAGAAGACCCCCGAAGGCCTTTACTGGCTGGATTGGCGCAAGGAAAGCGACCGTTTCAACCTGGCCATGCACATCTCCTACCCCAACATCAGCGACGCTGCCCGCGCCACCCGCGAAGGCATCAGCGCCGGCAGCATGATCATGATCCATGGCACGCCGATCAACGATGAGTACCCTGAGTGGTACTTCCACACCCTGGACTGGACCGACGGCTGCATCGCCATGCGCAACAACGACATGCGCGAGGTCTGGGAGCTGGTCAGGGACGGCACGCTGATCGAGATCCGCCCCTGAGGTCCTACATTTCAACTTGGGCTGTAGGAGGTTTCGCACGATATCTCCATGCAGGCCCTACACCCGCCTAGGCACGGGATCGCATCCAAGCACTTCGCTGCATTTTTAGAATTTCCGCATACCGGTACCTGAACGGTACCGACCTTGCGGGGTTCTTCCATGCTGTACCCATCACGCCATTTCTTCGCCCTACGCTACCCCTGGCTGATCGCCGGCCTGCTGACCGTGGCTCAGGCTCTGGCCGACGACCCTGCCAGCCAGCAACTGCGTGATCAGCAACAGTCACTGCGACAGCTGGAACAACAGCAGCGTCTGCAGCGCTGGCAGCGGCCCTCAATACCTGCCACCCCCAAAGACACCTCGCCCCAAGAGCCGATCGACAGCCGTTGCTGGGAGATTTCCGGTGTGCGGCTGGCCGGCAACCAACTGCTGACGCCGCAGGTGCTGGAAGCCACGGTGCGGCCACTGGTGCCCACATGCATTGACATTGCCAGCATCAACCGACTGCTCAAGGCCATAACGCAGCGCTATGTAGAAGCCGGCTTCCCAACCAGTCGCCCCTATCTGCACCAAGCCCCCAGGGATGGCGCCCCGCTCGACATCGTCATCATCGAAGGCTTCGTCGAATCGATCGAGTTCGTCGGAGCCGAACTGCCGCTGTCCCTGCGCGGCGCATTTCCCGGAATGCTGGGGCACCCCCTGTACCTTCCCGATCTGGAACAAGGGCTGGATCAACTCAACCGCTTGCGCGCCTATGCAATGGGTATCGACCTGCTGCCCGGCCAGATGCCAGGTGGCACCCGCGTGCAGGTTGTGCCTCACGAGCTGGCGTCGCGCTGGCACCTGGACAGCCACTTCGACAACCGCGGCAGCGAGCTTACCGGTCGTCATCGACTGACTGTCGGCCTAGGCCTGGACAGCCCACTGGGCCTGAATGACGACCTGCGACTGTCTGTGGTCTCGAGCGTTTTCGATGCACCAGGCCAGAGCCAAGGAGTGAACCTTCATTACAGCATCCCCTACGGTCCATGGACCTTTGCGCTCAACGCCAGCGAAATGCGCTATGACGCGCCCATTCCCCAGAGCCCGCACACCACCAGTGGCAGCAGCAGCTATCAAGGGCTGAACGTCGAGCGCACGCTATGGCGCAACCAGCGTGGCATGTTCAGTGTCAGTGGCCGGCTGAACCGCAAACAGCTGATCAACCGCAGCAACAACTCGGTGCTGGCCATTCAGAGCCCTACCCTCTCGACGGTCGAAGCCGGCGTCAACCTGCTCTGGCTCGACCGCGGCCTGTGGAATGCCTACCTGGGCATGACCCAAGGTGTCGACTGGTTCGGCGCAGACCGATCGGCACTGCGCGCCGACGCCCCCAGCCCAGATTTTCGCAAGTACCGCGCCCACCTGTTTCATCTGCGCCAAGGCCCCGCTCAGTGGCCATGGCGCTGGCAAAGCGAGTTGGCCCTGCAGTTCAGCGACAACGTACTACCCGCCGTCGAACAACTCCTGCTCAACGATGACTCGGCCGTGCGCGGATTTCGCCAGGCCACCTTCGCTGGCGCCAACGCGGCCTTGTGGCGCAACACCTTCAGCCAGGCCCTACCCATGGACTGGACCGGGCCTGTGCAAGTACGCCCGCACCTCGGCCTGGACCTTGGCTGGGTGCAGCTTGCCCATGACGCACCCTCGCACCGCTTGGCGGGCGCAGCGGCAGGCCTGGAACTGAGCCTGCCGAACAGCCGCCTGCGCCTGGACTACCAACACGCCCTCTACGCCAGCAACCTGCCCCGTTCCCGAATGGAACGAGGCTTCTGGGTAGTGGAGTGGTCCCTGAACATCTGATTCACCCACAAAAAAGAGAACGAGACCATGCAAGCACTCTCGCAGTTGAAGTCACCCCGTCCCGACACCTTGCGCTGGGCCATCTTCCTCGCCCTGCTGGGCCCCGGCAGCGCTCTGGCCCAAGGCGGCCTGCAAGCGACAACGGGCCCTGGCGGCACACCGGTCATCAACGGTGGCCACGGCGTACCGGTCATCGACATCGTCGCCCCCAACGCCACTGGTCTGTCACACAACCAGTTCCTGGACTACAACGTGGGTAAACCCGGCGTGGTGCTCAATAACGCCCTGCAAGCCGGCCAATCTCAATTGGCCGGCGCCCTGGCCTCCAACCCGCAGTTCCAGGGCCAGGCGGCCTCCACCATCCTCAACGAGGTGGTCAGCCGCAACGCATCGCTGATCGAAGGGCCGCAGGAAATCTTCGGACGACCGGCCGACTACATTCTGGCCAACCCGAATGGCATCACCCTCAACGGCGGCAGTTTCATCAACACCACCCGGGCCGGGTTCGTGGTCGGCACGCCAGAGCTGCAGGAGCAGCGACTCAAGTACCTCGACACACTCAATGCCAGCGGTAGCTTGAACGTGCTCAAAGGAGGCCAGAGCAACCGCGAAGGCGCCCTCGACCTGATTGCCCCACGCCTGGACAGCACAGGGCTGCTTCAGGCCAAGCATGATCTCAACATCACCGTAGGCCGCAACCGAATCGACCACGGCAGCGGCCAAAGCGTCGAGCACCTGCCCGCGCTGCCCTCCACCATCGACGCCAGCCTGTTCGGCGCCATGCGTGCCGGGCGCATCCGCGTGGTCAGTACCGCCGAAGGTGCGGGGGTACGGGTGGGAGCAGTGGAGGTCGAAGGCCGCGAAGGCATCGACATTCGCTCAGCGGGTAGCTTGCAGGTAAAAGGCGGGGCCAGCACGCCTGCCAAGCTGCGCAGTGAGCAAGGCGCGATGGCACTCGGTGCAGCCGACGACCTGACATTGAGCGCC
Organism: Pseudomonas sp. Teo4; assembly: GCF_034387475.1. NCBI lineage: Bacteria > Pseudomonadati > Pseudomonadota > Gammaproteobacteria > Pseudomonadales > Pseudomonadaceae > Pseudomonas > Pseudomonas sp. Teo4. The sequence continues at coordinate 54,550 of NZ_JAXCIL010000004.1, read as the reverse complement.
GTCGACGGGCACGCAGGGCGCATCGAGGCCAAGGCCGGCAAGAAACTGACATTGGACGCCGAAACCCAGGAAACCATCGAGCGCAATCGAGACAAGTGGAGCAAGAAGTTCCTGTTCGTCACCCGGGAAACCTACAACCGCGAGCGCACCACCACCAAGAAAGAGCAGCATGGCACAACGCTGCACGGCCGCGACGGGATGGCATTGCAGTCGGGGGCGGACATGAAGATGGTGGCGGCCAACCTCAGCACCCCAGGTGACCTTGACCTGAACAGCGGCGCCAGCCTGGACATCGAGGCCGGCATCGCCAGCCAGCGCACCCAGGAAACGGTGCGTCATCGCAAGGACTTGTGGCGCGGTGACCATGACTCGGATCAGCTCGATGAAACGGCCCGCGCCAGCACGCTCGATGCCGGGCGCATGACAATCAAGGTTGCCGATACCTTCAAGGTCAAAGGCAGCACACTTCATAGCGGCGGCGAACAGACCATCAAGGCCAAGCAGGTCGAGGTGGGTACAACGTCCTTGAAAGAACAGGGTACCCAGCGCAATTACCGAGGCGACCTGGTTTCCGGCACCTTCTTCGGCGACCGCAAAGGCAAGGACAGCAAGGGCAATAGCGTTGCCGGCAGCAGTATCACCAGCGACGGCGCCATGCAGGTGGTTGCCGACCAGGTCAGCCTCAAGGGCAGCCGGGTCATGGCCAAGGGCGATGGGGTGCTGTACAGCGAAAAAGGTCGACTGGCCATCGAAGCCGACCATGGCAGCAGCACCTCCACCGAGCGCGATGGCAGCAGCAAGCTGTTCGGCTTGCTCGGCAACAAGCATGAGAACCAGACGAACAAAGAGCAGGTGCTGATCAGCGACGTCTCTTCCACCACTAATCTGCGCCTGACCAGCGCCAAGGAGATGCGCATTCATGGCGCCAAGGTCGAGGCCGGCAAACACCTGCAGGTCGAGGCCAAGGGCGACCTGCTGGTTGATAGCGCCCAGTCGCGGGACATCACCCAAACTTCGTCCCAGCATCGCAGCTTCACGGCCGATGCCAAGCAAACCCAAGAGGCCCAGGACGGCAAACCTGAATCCCGCCAATACGCAGCCAGCGTGGGCTATGAAGTCGCCACCACAACCGGCAAACGTGACGAGACCCGCCAGGTTGCCAGCGAACTCAAAGGCGCATCGGTGGGCCTGGACAGTGGCGCCCATCTGCAGGTCAACGGCTCTAAGGTTCAGGCCAGCGCGGGCGACCTGACTCTGAAAGGCAAACAGTTGACCCTGGGCGCCACGCGCAACGATACCGACGACTCCACCCGCACTCAGGAAAGCGGCGGCGGCCTGACCGTGACCGGCGGCATCGACAGGCTTGGCAGTGCGTTCGACGGCCACCACAACACTCGCACACTCACCGAGCACAGCAGCAAGATACAACGCAGCGAACTGCAGGCCAGCGGCGACCTGAAAATCGACGCTGGCGAGCTGGTGAACGAAGCGGCCCGCGTAGAGGCCGGTAAAACCTTGCAAGTCGTCGCCAAGCACATCGAAAATCGCGCCCTGCAAGACACCGAACAGCATGAAGAAAACATCGATAACTGGCGAGGCAGCCTGGGTGCCAGCGTGGAGTACCGTGACCTTACCCGCCCGATCGAACGCCTCGTACTGGGTGAAGAAGCCCAGCGCTTCCAGCAAGCCTCGCCGGAAGATGCCATGGCAGCGCCCAGTGTGGGCGCCGACCTCACGCTGGAGCACATCAAGCGCCTGGAAAACCAGCGCCGCGGCTATGCCCAGGTCAGCGAGTTGTCCGGCAGTGCGGTGACGACCAAAGCCGACATCATCCAAGACCAAGGCACCGCATGGCGAGCCAACGCCGGCACCTTGCAGATCGACGCCGACCAACATCATCTGCGTGCGGCAGAAAACACCCAGCAGACTACAGTCCAGCGGCTGACCTACGGCGGCGACCTGCGTGTGGACAGCACCACCGGCAGCGACCTGAACGTGCGCGCCTCCGGCAAGGGCGGCTCGCTGGACAAGCTGGACATCGCCAACACAGCGGTACCCGGTAGCCTTTATGGGCAGCAAGGCATCCAGGTGCAGTTGGGTAGCGACGGCCTGTACGAAGGCACGCGAATCGGAGGCGGCGAAGGCAACGTCGTCATCCAGAGTGGCGGCGCCCTGGCGCTGACCCAGGCGACCGACCATGGCAAACAGTCGTCGCGCCAACTTGACGGCAACGCCTGGGCCAAGGGCGGCAACCGGCCGGACAGCGTCGGAGGCGAAGCGCGCGGTTACCTCGACCACGCCCAGAAAAACAGCGAGCAGACCAAGGCACAGGTCGCCCAGATCGATGCCAAGGGCGATGTGCGCCTGGTCAGCAAGGGCGACCTGTTGCTTGAAGGCACTCGCATCGGCGAACGTACCGCCAGGGTGGGCAATACCCACCTGGAAAGTGGCGGCCGGTTGCACGTGAAGGCGGCCAGCGATAAGCAAAAGTCCAACGGCGCCAACCTGGGCGGCGGCATGGAGCTGGCGGCCAAGAGTGGCGCGACCCAGAGTGGCACCCTCGGTGGCCACTTCAGCAAAGGCAAGGTGGACGAAAACGCCAGCCAAGCAGTCGATGCCCAGATTACCAGCGCAGGAAAGGTGACCGTGGCCAGCAACGCCCGCGAAGACATCGCCGTGCACCTGCAGGGGCTGCAGGTTTCTGCCGAACAGATCGAACTGAACGCCAGCAATGGCGGACTGCTGGTCGAAGCCTCGAAGAACATCGAGCGCCGCAACAACCTGGATATCACCGCCGGTGCCGGCTTCAATCTGGCTCAAGGCGCCACCAACACCCGCGGCCTGCACGGCCGCGTCAAGGTCGACCTGGACAAGCGCGACAACCAGACCTGGAACGCCAACACCCTGCGTGCCGGGCAAATCAGCCTGGAAAGCCTTGGCGATACACGGGTCGAAGGCGTCAGCCTGGAAGCTGGGCGCATCACGGGCACTATCGGCGGTGACCTGAAGGTGGCCAGCCTCAAGGACAGCGTCGATACCCTGACAGTCAAGGCCGATGCACGGTTAAGCCATGAGAAGAACCCGCAGGGTTACACCAATGCCGCCAGCTCGCTGGCCGGGCCTTTGGGGGGAGACGTCGCGAAAAAAGCCGGCCCGGCCTTGAGCAAAGTGGAGCCTGGCTTCTCCCCCACCTTCAACCTCGACCTCACTCACGCCCAGCGTGACAACGTCGCCCAGCAGACAACGTTCAAGGGCAGCGAAGGTATCGAGCTGAACGTCGCCGGCGATGCCCAGTTGCTGGGTGCGCGGTTGCAGTCGGCCAAAGGCGATGTCGCATTGCGTGCGCAAGCAGTGACGCATGAAACCCTCAGTGGCAGTGATTATCGCCGTGAGGTGTCGATCGATGCCTCCAACTCGCCAGTCGACCTGGGCACCGCCGTGGCTCAGATGACCAAGGGCAAAGGCGCGGCGGATGGGGAGAATGCGCTGGACCTGGGGTTGCTGCGGACCAGTGGGCACAATCGCAATCAGGAATGGGGGGCAAGCGTTCAGGGCAAGCGGGATTGATTGAGATGGGCGGGTAGCCCGGTTCGTCAATGAGTGCAAGAACAGCGTCGGCTTGGAGAGCGGCGCTGGTTTGTGGGGCTGGGCGTACCTACGAAATCAGGAACAAATCAGCGCACGCTGATCATAGTAGACACCCTGTCAACCGACGCCATTAGTTCAAAAACTCTTATTAGAATCAGAATTCTCCAAAAAAATAGACATCCATGAATCCATCACATCCCATAAATCGACTCCACATGTCGGTTCCTCGGGGTTTTCATGCCACCAGATGAAAGCTTCCCGACCTAATGATTCACTGCTCAATGACAGATAATCACCGCCTCCATTAGAGAACACACCAACCATATTCGGAAGCGAAGGGTAATCTTCGTCACATAGATCCTTAATGACAACGAAATCCTCCAACCTTGAAGGCCCCATAGTGCAACCAATGTAGAACCCAAATCCGTTGTGCACCTCCATGTAGAATTTCTTCAATTCCACCGAAAGATAAGAGTACTCATCAAGACTTATCGCCTCAAAATTTAAGGGGGCTCCTCCCATGTAGAAATACAGAGAACCATCTTCGCTGTATACGTATATAAGGTATGGTTTGTCAGCAACGGCTAATACCGTACCTACAACACATTTATCAAGCCACGCACTTACCCACGGCAAAAGGTCTGAGAAATCGGACCATTCCGCAGGAACAAACCGCTCACACCCAGATGAAAGACCAAAGCCAACCCACTGCTCAGGAAACTTCACTTCCGGAGGAACATCATCGGATGAGAAATATACCTCATACCCTTTGAGTTCAACCACAATGTGCTCCCTCAGCGACTCGAACCCTTTCATCCTATACCCTCAACACCCTAAAAGAAGTCTATTAATACATTACTGAACTTCTGACTCCAGCCGCTCCGCCTTATCGAGAACGCAAAGAACCTCAATCCAGCAGATCCAATCATTCCACTAGGACAAAGCTTCTCAAAGCCTCGATCAACTTTGAATGACTCAGCACTTCTTCATCTTTCCGATTACGAATCAGCGTAAATACGCCTTTACTTGCAGAAAGAACCTCCACTACATCTCCCTTGTAATTTGTAACCTCAATGAACCCACTAACCACACCACTGAGATTATCTATCTCAGACAGCAGGGTAGGATACTTCATTAGCACGCCAGCCTCATTGGTACCAGTTTCGGTGGCTGGATTGTCAAAATACACCTTGATCTTAGGGCAAACATGCCTATCCCAACGAAAGACGGGAATCATTCGCTGAATCATTTCTTTAAACTCACCCTCAGACTCAGCGCCTGAGAACTCGCATCGATGTATCGGAATACAAAGATACAGATTCTCTCTCTTGCCTTCCAATCGACCCTTCAAGCTACCGTGATAGGTGTTCGGCACGACTAGCGCATGAGTAAATCCATACTCATTTGGAGAGATTTTGAATAAAGCTGTCTTATTCTGACTCAAAAAAACAGGCGCCTGACCAACAACCGCTACAGAAAAATCCCTATCACTTATATTTTCAGAAATAACGAGCAAATCTTGCTCACCTGCGCTTTTCAAGCAATATTCATAAATCGCCTTCGGAAGCTTGTGCTGAAAAAAATAGCACCCAGCGTATTCATCTACGCTAGCGAAAGACTGCAACAAATCATCCTTAGAAAACATACCAACCTCACTCATAAACTTCGTGACGAGCATCGAAAGCCTCTCCACCTTTAGCACCAATACCGCCACCAAGCATAGCCCCGCCAAATGCCATCAACTTCTGACCGTCAGAACCCTCACCAAATAGTTCGACTCCGGCCCAATGCCCTGCCATACCGCCCGTAATACCACCCACCAATCCTGCTACAACCAAAACGGGGCTTGCCAGTACAAAAGCACTGGCAAGCCCTAGCGCCATCACTACACGCTCAAGCAAAACTGGGACTTCTGGATCGAACCCATGTCGGCAAGCAGCCACTTACAACGTTTACGCGTACGGCCACGTTGGCTGGATGGAGTGCTGACTTCGTCCAGCAGCGGCTGGGCGTAGCTGATGTCACTGACTTGAGCGCCAGAGAGGAGGAAGCGCAACGGTGTCCTGTTGGCGTCGCAGAGCATGCGGATTTTGGTTGTCAGGCCACCGCGACTGCGGCCTAGAACGTGATCGGCAGGATCGTCAGCCCGGCCAATAAACGTGTTGCCCACTGCCTTTAGCTTTTCGTAGGACCTATCCGATACAAGGTTTCACTCGCGGCATCTGGCCACGGACCGCCCTACCCGGCTACCACGTTACCCGACGCTGGCCAGCGGTCGCTTGTGCCTCCATCCACTGTGCGCCGCGCAGCAAGGGGATGAGGGCTGCATCCGGTTGCATCTCGAAACGAATTTGCGCCGTGCGCTTCATCAGGTCGGCATCCAGGTTCACCTGATGCTGATCCTGCAGCGCCAATTGCCCGAGCAGGTGCCAGCCCTTCCGGCAGTCGAGCTCGATCCAGCCTTGCCCCAGAGCCAGTGCCCAAGGGGCGCTCACCGCCAAGTCCACGACCTTCAGACGCCCTTCGGAACCTTCGCACTGCCGACCCGAGCCTTGCGCCCTCAGCATGCCCTGCCACTGCCCCGACAAGCGATAGTCCGCCTGTGCTGTGGCTTGCGCACCTGCCGCCTGGGCCTGCAACCGCCAGCGCCACGGCCAGCCATCGGCACGCACCTGCCAGGCCTGGCCCTGGTAACCCAACGTGCCGGTTGCAGTCAGGCGCCATGGCTGCCAGGTCCATTGCAGCGGACCGACCGCGCCCCATTGCTGCGCCTGTCCTTGCCAAAGTGTTCCGCTGACACCGTGAATCGCGAGTCCCGACGCGCGCACCAGCCAACTGGCGGGTAACTCCATCAACAAAGTCACCCCGAACACCACAGCCATCCACAGCAACCCGCGCCGACTCATGGCTGCACCAATAGGTCGAACTGCAAGCCTTGGGCGCCCTGCTCCAGGCCCCATTGCAGCGGCTGTACGCCTTCTGCCCGCAGTGTTTGCAGCCAGCCCTGCAGAAACTGTGCGTCAGCAACCTGGCCGCGCAGCTGCCAGCGCTCGCCTTGCGGTTCGACCTGGCGCAGGTCGACGCGCGCCGCCTGCGCGCTCTGATGCAGGCGCTCAAGGCTCAAGGTCGGGCCAGCTTCTGGCAAGCTTGCAGCCGTTGCCGCCAGCCCACGCCATTGCCCCACCTCTCGCCACACACCTAGCCCTTCACGGGTGACCAACACCACCAGCAGCAGCGCGATCAGCCACCAGGCCAATGCCATTCGCTGGCGCAGCAACCCATGCAGACTCATGCCGCGCCCCCCAGATCGAAGGTCACTTGCCACTGCAATGCTGGCGCACCACCTTGCACCTCGACGCTGGCACCAGCCGCCTCGGCCATCTCGCGCCAAGGTGGCGTAACGCCGTCGCCCTCCAGACGCAGGTGCCAACGCTGGCCGTCGAAGCGCACCGCCTGCAGCCGCCACTCGGGGTGCTCATGGAGCCAGCTTTGCAGGCGTGTCTGCAGGTCGTCGAGCTGGCGTAAGCGCACCTGCTGCTGCACCTGCGTTTCGCGTAAGCGCTTGAGCGCCTGGGCCGCCTGGCGGGGCGAGGCCTGTTCGCCAGTCACTGACACTACCTGGGCTCGCCAGACCTGGGCTTGGCGCCATTGCTGGGTCAACCACAATCCACCCCACAGGCACGCCAACGACAGGCAGGCCACCAGCAGACCGCGCTGTTGCCGTGACAAGCCCGGCAACCTGCGTGCCCCTCGGGGGTGTTCGTATACGCGTGACAGTTGTGCCAGCGGTGCCAGTTGTGTTGGCCACGGGCCGTCCTCGGACTTGAAGCACAGGCTTGACCACGGTTGTTCAGGCAGCTCACCCAGCCCATCTGGCCAAGCCAGCCACACTTCGTGCTCATCTGCAGTCCTGCCCTTGAGCAGGCTCATGCCCGGCGACCTTCGCCACTGCCAGGCAGCCCCCGGTTCAGGCATCGGCAACAACTGGAATTCGGCCCAACAGTGCTCGACCTGCAGCCCCCACTCGACACACTGTTCGCGCCAGCCATCCAGGGGCTGACGGGCCACTGCCAACAAATGAAGTTGCCCAGGCTGGCGGGATAGACACGCGCACACGACCTCATCTGGGCTCTGAAGCAGCCGGTCTTCCAGCAGCATTGGCCACTCTTCGCGCCTGAGCCCTGGCGGTGCCGCCACCTGAAACTGGCTGCAATACTCTGCGGGGATGATCAGCACAACCTGAACGTTCTCACGCACAGGCGGCTTACCCACCCCTTGGCTTATCGCCTCACCTTTATCGACCAGCAACCAGTCCCAGACGATGCCTGGCCGCACTAGCAGGTACGGGCGCTGTGGTGCCCGACGACGCCACTTAAAACTCATGACCGCCCCCAAGGGAGAGCGAAGGTGCAGACATAGGGTGCTCCATCACGCTGCAGTTCCAGACGCACACCTCGACCCGGGTGCGCCGGTTGATCGGAAGGCCAGGCCAGCCAGCGGCCGCTCTGGTGGTAAAGAATGCTCATCGCGCTAACCCGCTCCAGCTGCTCACGCAGTACCCAGCGTGGCGCGGCAGCGGCGTACAAGTCGGCCGAGCTTTCCAGCGCCAGGCGCTGCTCGCGGGCGTCGAAACGCAAGCGCTGGCGCTGAAGGCGTGAGCCACCCTCGGCTTCGGGTATGGCGGCAGCGGCCACCCACAGCAGTTGCTGGCGATCGGGCTGCCAATCGAGCCATCGGCTGGCCAGGGGCAGGCGTTGTTCATAGACGCGGCGCAGCACCGGGCTGTCGAAGCGCCGTTCCAGGGCCAGGCAAAAGTCCAGCACGCTGGTTTCCTGGGTCGTAGCCTGCAGCCGTTCGCGCACCTTCAGCCAGCCGTTGACCAACGCCGAGAGCATGACGCCCAGCAACGCAGTCAAAGCCAGCGCGACCATCAGTTCGATCAGGGTCAGGCCTGCCTGGTGCCGCTTCATGGGGCAGTTCCTGTGCTGGCGGTCATGGCCGCATCGCCGGCAAGCCGGCTCCCACAAAGATTGCGCAGTACCTGTAGGAGCCGGCTTGCCGGCGATTGGGCCAGCGCAGTCATGGCCGCTCCAGAAAAATGCTGAACTGGCCCAGCGGCAGACGCTGATCTCGGTCGGCGTAGAGCTGCAACTCACCCCGGCGCAGGTCGCGCACACCGGTACGACGCAACTGCAACTGCCAATGGCAGGCCTGGCCGCCCTGGCTCAGTACACCGCCAACCTGGTTACCGGCCGGCCAGTATTGCTCGACGGCAAAACGCGCTTGCAGCTCGCGCGCGCACAGCAGGCCGAGGCGGTGGTGCTGCAAGCTGTCCTGAACCGCCAGGCGCTGACGCAGGACCTGGCTGGTGATGACCGCCAGCACGGCGGCAATGGCCAGGGCCACGGTGACTTCAAGCAAGGTGAAGCCCTGTTGTCCGTTCCTCATGGCGTAGCCGCCACACGTAGCTGTCCATCACGGCCCCAGTCCCAGCGCTGGCTACCCTCGGCCCAGCGCCAACGCACACTGCCCGGCTGCGCCCATCCTTGGGCAGTGAACAGCAGGCGTGGTTGTGCGCTGGCTGGCCAGTCTGGGCGCAGGCCCTTGGGCCAGTCGCCCAAGCTGATCGGTTCGACGACCCAACGGTGCCCCTCCCTGCGGACGAACTCCGGATGCTGGCCAGTCCAACGCAACCCGCGCAACTGTCCGGCGTGGCGCGCCAACGTGGCCTGGGCCCTGGTCTCGGCTGCAAGGCGCAGCAAAGCCTGGTCGACACTCGCCCTGCCGCTGTCGAGAGAGGCCACGGCAAGCCCGGTCATCAACCCGGCAATGGCCAGTACCACCAGCAGCTCGAGCAGGCTGAAACCCCGCTGGCCAGTCATGCGTTACAGGTCCCAGTTGCCCAGGTCGGCGTCCTGCCCTTCGCCGCCCTCCATGCCATCGGCACCCAGCGAATACACATCGACTCGGCCATGCTCGCCCGGCATGCGGTACTGGTACGGCGTGCCCCAGGGGTCTTCCGGCAAGCGGCGCACGTAGCCGTCACTGCGCCAGGCACGTGGCAGCGGCTCCTGGGCGGGCTTTTTAACCAGTGCCGCCAAGCCCTGCTCGTTGCTGGGGAAGCGCAGGTTGTCCAGGCGATACATGTCCAAGGCCTGCTCCAGTGTGGCCAGGTCGGCCATGACTTTCTGGCGCATGGCTTTGTCCTGATTGCCCAGCACGCTGGGCGCGACCACGGCGATCAGCAGGCCGATGATGAAGATCACCACCATGATTTCCATGAGGGTGAAGCCCCGCTGGCGGGTGCGTCGTTGCTGCATGTTGATACTCCTTGTCTTCACAGTTGCAGGCCCTGGTTCAGTTGCATGATCGGCAGCAACACCGCCAGCACGATGAACAGCACCACGGCGCCCATCACCAGGATCATCAGGGGTTCGAAAAGCGCCATGGCGGTGTCCACCTGGCGGGCGAAGCCGCGCTCCTGGTCGTCGGCCACGCGTTCGAGCATGTCGGCCAGGGTGCCGCTGGCTTCGCCACTGCCGACCATGTTCACCAGCAGTGGCGGGAACTGCTGGCTGGCGTCCAGGGCGCGGTGCAGGCTGGTACCGCCCTGCACTTGCAGGCGCACCTGCTCCATGGCCTGGCGGATACGCCGGTTGCCGACCGTTTCGGTGGCCACCTGCAGGGCTTCGAGCAACGCCACGCCACTGCCACTGAGAATCGCCAGGCTGCGCGCCAGCCGCGCGCTTTCCAGTACCTGAAGCAGGCTGCCGATACGCGGCAGGCGCAGCAGCAGTACGTCGCGACGCAGGCACCAGTGCGGCTTGCGCAGCAGCCAGCCAGAAAGCCCCGTCAGCACCAGCGCCAGGCCCAGCAACCAGGGGCCGGCGTGGACCAGGCCCTGGCTCAGGCCGATCAGCAGCGAGGTGATCAGCGGCAGGCTTTGCCCGGCATGGGCAAACTGCTCGGTAAGCTTGGGCACGACGAATGTCATGAGGCCGACCACGACCGCCAGCGACACCCCCATCAAAACGACGGGGTAGATCAGCGCCGTACGTGCCTTGTGCTGCTGGCGCTGCACCTGCTCCAGGTGGTCCGCCAGACGTGTGAGCACCTGGGCCAGGCGCCCGGAACGCTCGCCGGCCTCGACCAGTGCGCAATAAAGCCCCGTGAACGGCGCGCCCAGTCGAGCCAGGCTGCGCGCCAGCCCCAGGCCTTCGGCCAGCGAGCCCCGCAAGGCCACCAGCACACTGTGCAACTGCGGCTCACGCAGTTGGCGCTCAAGCGTGGCCAGGGCATCGACCAGCGCAATGCCCGCGCCGGTGAGCGTGGCCAATTGACGTGTCAGTTCACACAGCTGCGCACGGCTCAGGCGCTGTCGACGCGGCTGGCGAGCACCGCCCTCGAAGCAGTGCAACTGACGGGCGAACAACCCTTGCTCGCGCAGCAACTGGCGCGCGTGACGTTCGCTGTCGGCCTGCAGGCTGGACTTGTGGGTTTTGCCGGCCAGGTCGACGGCTTGGTAGCGATAAGTCGGCATGGCTCAGCCCTGCACCACACGCAGCACTTCGGCCAGGCTGGTCTGGCCACGCGCCAGGCAGTCGCTGGCCATGGCCACCAGGCTCTGGCGCCGCGGGGCGAGGTAATCCTGCATGGCCACTTCGCTCGCACCGTCGTACAGCAGCCCGATCAACCCGGCGTCCAGCTCGATGAACTCATAAAGGCCAAGGCGCCCGACGTAGCCGCTGCCCTGGCAGTGCTCACAGCCCACCGCATGGTAGCTGCTGCCCAGCGCTGCCAGTTCGGGCCACAGTTCTCGCTCGGCCGCTTGCAGCGGTTGCGCCACTGCGCACTGGCACAGCCGGCGCACCAGGCGCTGGGCCAGCACGCCACGCAGGCATGAGGCGATCAGGAACGGCTCGATGCCCATGTCACGCAAGCGCGTCACGGCGCCCACCGCACTGTTGGTGTGCAGGGTCGACAGCACCAGATGGCCGGTGAGGCTGGCCTGCACGGCGATCTGCGCGGTTTCCTGATCGCGGATTTCACCGAGCATGATCACATCCGGGTCCTGACGCAGAATGGCACGCAGGCCGCTGGCGAAGGTCAACCCGGCACGCGGGTTGATCGCCGTCTGGCCGATGCCAGCAATCGCGTACTCCACCGGGTCCTCGACGGTGAGGATATTGCGGCTGCCATCGTTGAGGCTGTTGAGGCTGGCATAAAGGGTGGTGGTCTTGCCTGAGCCAGTCGGGCCGGTGGACAACACGATACCGTTGGGCCGCGCCAGGCAGGCGCGCAGGCCTTGCAGCACGGCGCTCGGCATTCCCAGGTTGCCCAGCGCCAGCAAGCTGGCCTGTTTGTCGAGCACGCGCATCACCACCCGCTCGCCATGGATGCCGGGCAGGGTCGATACCCGCACATCCACCTCACGCCCGGCAGCACGCAGGGTGATGCGCCCGTCCTGCGGCTGGCGCTTCTCGGCGATGTCCAGACGCGCCATGACCTTGATCCGCGATACCAGCATCGCCGACAACGCCCGTGGCGGGCGCAGCACTTCGCGCAGATGGCCGTCCACCCGCAGACGTACCACCAGGCTCTGCTCGAAGGTTTCGATGTGGATGTCCGAGGCACGCAGGCGCAAGGCCTGGCCGAACAACCCATTGATCAAGCGGATGACCGGCGCTTCATCGTCACTTTCGAGCAAGTCCTCGATGCGCGGCATTTCGCTCATCAGGCTGTCCAGGTCGACCTGCTCGCCAATGCCCTCTATCAGCGCCTCGGTGGCTGCATCTGCGGCCTGGTATAGCTGGCCGAGGCGCTCATCGAAAGCGTCAGGTGCCAGGTATTCGAGCGCCGTGGGTTGGCCATGCACGCGCAGCAGCTCTTGCAGCTGACGACAGTCGGCATCCCGGCGCAGCCACAGATGCCAGCCGCCGTCGGCTGGCGCGCTGGCAATACCGGTAAGACGTGCCAGGCGATAGGGCAGCATCACCAGTCACCGCCTTCCAGGCGTGCCCGGCTGGCAGGGAAAACCTGCATCAGCGGCGTGCCCTCGGCCAGGTCTGGCAGCTTGAGCGGGGTGGTCTGTTGCAAGGTGCGGTACTTGTCCTCGCTCAGGCCCGCCAGGCTTGGCGCATCTCGCAGGATGCGCGGGCGGATGAACACCATCAGGTTCTGCTTGGTGTTCTTGCTGGTATCGGAGCGGAACAATCGGCCCAGGCCGGGGATGTCACCCAGCAATGGCACGCGCTGGTCGGTGGTGCTCAGCTCGTCGCTGATCAGGCCGCCCAGGATGACCAAACCGTTGTCCTCGACCATGACCTTGGTCTTTATCTCACGCTTGTTGGTGATCACATCGCTGGCGGCAGTGGAGTCGGTAAGGGACGAAACCTCCTGGACGATGTCCAGACGCACGCTGTTGTCGATGTTGATCTGCGGCTTGATACGCAGCTTCACCCCGACTTCCTTGCGTTCGATGGTCTGGTAGGGGTTGGCGTTGTTCTGGGTGACAGAGCCGGTGACAAATGGCACTTCCTGGCCAACCAGAATCGACGCTTCGGCGTTGTCCAGGGTCAGCAGCGTCGGCGTGGACAGCAGGTTGAAGCCGCTCTTGCCTTTGAGTGCGTTGATCAGCATGGCGAAGTTGAAGCCGCCGCCAATATGGCCGATGCCGGCCGTGGCGCCTGTGGTGGCCGACAGCAGGTCACCGAGTGCCTCGCTGTCGCCGCTGGCAGCGGCGCCGGCTATGTTGGCGATGTTCACCCCGTTGCTGCCGAAGTTGACGATGCCTGCCCCGAACTTTTCATCCGCGAACAGCCACTGCACTCCCAGCTCCTGGGCGCGGCTATCGGAGACTTCGGCAATGATCGCTTCAACCACCACCTGGGCGCGGCGGATGTCCAGCTGCTCGACAATGTTGCGGTAAGCCGCCAGCTCGCTGTCGGGGCCGACCATCACCACCGCATTGGTGCCTTCTTCAGACTCCAGGCGGATACCCGAATCGCTGGCCGGCACCATGGGTTTGTCCTTGCCCTCCCCTTCACCTTCGCCGGGCACCCCGCCTTCCTGGCTCAGGCCGCGCAGTACCTTCACCACCTCGCCAGCGTTGGCATGGCGCAGGTAGATCACCTGGGTATTGCTGCTGTGCTGGTTGTCGCTGGGGCGGTCGAGCTGCTTCAACAGGGCACGCACGCGGTCAGTGCTGCCTCGCACCAGCAGGGCATTGCTGCGAGGGTCGGCAACCACCTGGGTACTGTCGCCACCTTGTTCGCGGGCCAGCAGACGGGTCAGCAACTGGGCGGTGTCGGCGGCGCTGGCATGCTGCAGCGGCATCACCTGCAGCGGCTCGTCGCTGACCTGATCAAGCTGGCGTAACAGGCTGTCGATGCGCTCGAGGTTGCTGCGCCAGTCCGTCACCACCAGCAGGTTCGCCGCAGGATAAGGGGTGATGACCCCAACCCGAGGGTCGATCAGCGGTTTGAGGATGCCCAGCATCTGCTCGCTGGCGGCGTTGCGCACATTGAATACCCGGGTGGCCACGCCATCGCTGCCTTCACCCTGTTTGCCGGCAGGCTCCACCGGCACCGGCTCCAGGCGCGCGGCCTGGTCGGGGACGATCTTCACACTGCCATTGGGCAGGTCGACGGCGGCATACCCCTGGGCGCGCAGCTGCGCCAGGAAGATGTCATAGATGGCATCGGCATCGTGACGGTCGACGGTGCGGACCGTGACCTTGCCTTTGACCCGAGGGTCGACGATGAACGTGGTGCCGGTGATGCGCGACACACTGTCGATGAACTCGCCCAACTCGGTGTCGACGAAATTGACTTCGTACAGCGGTGTGCCGTCATCATCGAACACTTCCGGTTCTTGCGCCCAGGCCAGCGTCAGCGCCAGGCTCAAGGCCGCAGCCACGCAGTATCTAACGAGCATCGTTCATCCTTGGCGCTTGAAGCCGGTCACGGCGGGGCGTGGCGGCCAGGGCAGGCGTTCACGCCGCCCCTGATTGTCGAAAATCAGGCCATCGGCGTCGATGTCCTGCAATACGATTCCGGGTGCCAGGCGTTGGCCACGGCCGAGCGTGCGCACCTGCTGACCAAAGCGCAGTACCACCACACTGGCGGACAATGGTTTGGCCTTCAGGCCACCGAGGTACTGCAGTGGCAGACGGGTGACGGCAATCGCAGTGCCGTCGCCTGGCGCCGACCAGTGGCCGACCATCAGCCCTGGCAGTGGTGTTTCGCTGGCGGCAGGCGGGCTGGCCGGTTGCGGCGAGCGCCCCAGTTGCAGCACGCACTGGGCGGCGAGCCAGGCGGCCAGTGTCAGGCAGCCGCCGGTGACCAGCCTGGCGCCCAGACTCACGAGGCCACCTGCCGTGGGTGCCAGCCGGGGTGCCCCTGCACATAGCGCACCTCAGGCAACTGCAGCGGCGCCAGTTCCCACCCCGCCTGCTGGCGCGCCAGCCAGGCTTCGACCCGCTGCCACAGCGGCTCGCCGGCCTGGGACTCGAACTGTAAACCGAAAGTGCGACACAACCCCTGAACCGGGTCCAGTCCGCTGATGCGTTTGCCTTGTGGGCTGTAGCTGATGCGCCATGGCTGGCCCTGCCAACGCGGCAGGTCCTGGCTGTTGTCCAGCAGCAAGGGGTCGCCGAACAGTTGCTCGGCAGCGTTTTCCAGCACTTGCTCGACCTGGCGCGCCGGGGCTTCGACCACGGGGGCCGGATAGCTGCCGGTGAGGCTGATCAGATGCTCGCGGGTGATGGCTTCGCCCATCGCCACCGGGTAGTCATAGCGCAGGCCGGGCAACAACACAGGCATGCTGCTGTCGTCGGCCAAGGCCTGGTGCAGCAGGCGGTCCCAACTGCCAGCGCGGGTATCGCGGCGCCACAGGGCCTGTGGTGCACGCCCCAGCGGCTGGTCAAGCCAGGCCGCATGACTTGCACGCTGCTGATGCAGATGGGTTTGCAGTTGGCCGGCGCGCAGCTGCGCCGCCGGTGAAAGCTGATGTGCGAACGCAGGGAAAAAGCGTGCATCGAACTGCCATTGCCCAGCCACCTGCTGGCAACGCAGGCGAAATGCCCCACTGCCTCGGCAACCGGCAAAGAGCACCGGCACGCGGCGGCCGCTGGCTTGGGTCACCGGCACAGGCTCGGGCCACAGGTCTTGGCCACGGGCACAGAGCAGTACATCGATTTCTGGAACACGTTCGGCCAGCCACAGACCAGGCCCGGTACCTACATCGGCCAGGGCCACCACCAGGTCGGCCTCGCGTCGAGCCTGCTCGAAAACCGGGCTTAGCGACTGGTACCACTGCTTCAACGAGGCTTTCTGGTCCTGGGCGTACGGGTCGGTAACGCCGACCACAGCAATACGCGCTCCGCCACGCTCGAAGATGTGCAGCGGCTTGAGCCCCAAGGCCTGGCCTTGCTCGGCAGCGAGCCCGGCGCCAAGGGTAATGGAGGAAGACTGGCGATAAAGGCCGGCACAACGCTGTGGCCAAAGCACGCGCTCGTCGCTGCTGACCCGCACCTCGCTGCCCAGCAGTTGACTGCCTTGCAGGCCGCTTTCACCTTGGGTCAGGTAGGCCAGGCCACTGCCGTTCCAGCCCTGGCCGTTCTCCAAGGTCAGGCAGTTGCCCGCACCAGCCTCCCCGCGCAACTGCTCGAGCAAGGCGGCCAGCACGCCATAGCCCCCCAGCTGCGCCACGGACGCCTGGCTGGCATTCAGCAGTGGCGCCAGTTGCGGGTGGCCAAGGCTAGCGCTGGCCCCGGTCATCCAGGGCGCACGCCCCAAGTGGCTGACAGGCCCCAAACGGGTGGCCGGTACCACGGCCGGGCCTGGCTGACGGGCATCGAGCGTGTCGGCGACGTACAGCAGGTCGAAGCTGGCGTTGTCACCCTGACTGCCAGGCAATGTGGAACAGGCGCCGAGCAACGGTGCCAAGGCACCGATACCCATCCAGCTGATTACTTCGCGCCTGTGCATGCTTGCCCGCCGTCCTTATCCGAGTTCATGTTGGGCCCCGGATGTTGCGGCGTCTGCATGACAGTTTAATGGCAGAAATTCGACAACAATTCCAAATTGATCTTTCTGCACAATTGCTAAGAACGGGCAGTTTTAAAAACCCGTTAACATTTCTGCCAATCAATCATCATACTTGCGCTCTAAAGTCGCGCTTTCCTCCAACTCAGCCAACATAAGGACACCCTGATGAGTCGAGAAAGCGGCGATAACCTGGACCGCAACCTGAGTGGCAACCTGCCGATGACCAGCGTCATGGACGCCTACCTGAGCCGTCGCAGCGTGATGCGCGGCAGCCTTGGCGCTGCCATTGCCATGATTGCCGGAGCCGGCCTGACGGGCTGCTTCGACAGTGGTGGTTCAGATGACGACGCAAGCTCCGAGCCGCCGGTGACCGATCCGCAACCGCCAAAACTGGCACTGGGCTTCCAGTCCATTCCAGGCTCGCGCACCGATGCCTGCGTTGTCGCCGCCGGCTACAGCGCCTACGTACTTGCGCCCTGGGGCACGCCGCTCAACAGCAATGGCAACCCGTGGAAGTCCGACGGCAGCAATACCTCGACCGACCAGGCCAACGCCATGGGCATGCACCACGACGGCATGCATTTCTTCCCCATCAACGGCAGCTCAGAAGACGGCCTGCTGGCGATCAACTTCGAGTACATCGACACCGCCGCCCTGCACCCGGCCGGCCCCACTACCGACGGCAGCGGCAATCGCCCGGTAGAGGAGGTGCGCAAGGAAATCAACGCCCATGGTGCTGGCGTGGTGCGCCTGCAGAAAGTCAGCGGCCGCTGGCAGGTGGTCGACAACGACCCGCTGAACCGCCGCTTCACCACCGTCTCGCAAATGGACATCGCCGGCCCGCTACGCGGCACCGACCATGTGAAGACCAAGTTCTCGCCAGACGGTACCCAGTGCCGTGGCACCAACAACAACTGCGGGAACGGCTACACGCCGTGGGGCACCTACCTGACCTGTGAAGAGAACTGGCCTGGCATCTTCGTCAACAAGGGCACTCGCCCGGCCGACCAGGCGCGCATTGGTGTGGGTACCTCCAGCGGCCAGTACAAGTGGGAAACCGCAGCCGGCGATGCCACCGAGGTAGACGATGAATTCGCCCGCTTCGACGTCACCATCAAAGGCGCCAGCGCCACCGACGACTTCCGCAACGAAGCCAGCACCTACGGGTTCATCGTCGAAATCGACCCGTACAACAGCGCCACCCAGGCTACCAAGCGCACCGCCCTGGGCCGCTTCCGCCACGAAGGTTGCTGCCCAGGCCTGGCGGTGGCTGGCAAGCCGCTGGTCTGGTACATGGGTGACGACTCCAACAACGAATACTTGTACAAATTCGTGTCCGACGCCGTATGGGACACCGCCGACGCCACCCCCGCCGACCGCCTGGCCACCGGCGCCAAGTACATGGACCAGGGCAAGCTTTATGTGGCCCGCTTCAACGCCGACGGCACTGGCGTCTGGCTGTTGCTCGACGTCACTACCGCCACCACCGGCGGCAGCACCCTGGGTGCGCTGTATGGCGACTTGCCGGGCATCATCCTCAACACCCGTGGCGCTGGCGATGCCGTGGGCGCTACGCCGATGGACCGCCCGGAGTGGACCGCGGTCAACCCGCTCAATGGCGATGTCTACCTGACCCTGACCAACAACAGCGCACGTACCGCAGACAAGGTCGATGCTGCCAACCCGCGTGGCCCGAACCGCCACGGCCATATCATCCGCTGGCACGACAGCGACGACCAGCTGAGCTTCACCTGGGACATCTTCGTGTTCGGCGCCAACGCCGCCGGCACCGCCGACATCAACCGCTCGGGCCTGACCGAACTCAACCAGTTCGCCAGCCCCGACGGCATGAGCTTCGATAGCCGTGGCGTGCTGTGGTTCGAGACCGACAACGGCGAATCCACCGTGACCGACTACACCAACGACCAGTTGCTGGCGGTGATCCCGACCGACCTGGTGGATGCCAGCGGCAAGCAGATCCCGGTCAATGCCCAGAACCAGGTGGACCTGCGCCGCTTCTTCGTCGGCCCGAATGGCTGTGAGGTGACTGGCATTACCTTTACGCCGGATAACAAGACGCTGTTCGTGAACATTCAGCACCCGGGTAACTGGCCGTATACCGACAAGGCTACCGATGCCACCCCGGCTGGGAGCACGGTACGGCCACGGGCGTCGACGGTGGTGATTCAGCGCGATGATGGCGGGGAGATCGGTACCGCCTGACCTCATCGGTAGAGGGGCCGCGTTGCGGCCCAATCGCCGGCAAGCCGGCTCCCACAGGTACGGCAGTGATCTCAAAATCTGCGCGGTCCATGTGGGTGCAACTGTCTTGCTCAGTTTCTAAAAAGCTGCGCGATCCCTGTGGGAGCTGGCTTGCCGGCGATTGGGCTGCAAAGCAGCCCCCATGACTCACCAGGCTATCGGCGCCCTACTCCTGACCCGCACCTGCTGCGCCGGCACCCGCGCGTGCCACTGCACCACCCCTAGCGCCTCCAGCTGAAACTCGCTGCGCATCGACCGCCCTTCCTCCTCGAACGACAGCCGCAGCAGAAAATGCCCGCTGTTGAGCAGCAATCCTTCACTCAGCGCCTCGAAGGTCTGGTCATCCACCGCTCCGAGTGCCTGACGCAATGCCGCTGCATCCACATACCCTGACGCCGGTCGACCACTGACAATGCGACTGAGCAGAGCACGCGGGTAACGCCCCTCATACAGCGCATCGAGCAACGGCAAATGCTCCAGCCCCAAGGCATTGGCATTCAGTCGCCAGCCCGTGGTCTGCGGCAAGGCGCAGAGCATCGGGAAGCGGCCCTGGCGCGAAGCATCGGGTTCGAGCAGCAGGTTCAACTCACTGGGGTCGAGCATGGGTTGGTTCGCGGCCAGGCGTGGCGGTTGCTGGCGCAGGTATTGAGCACTCTCGGCACCTTGCAGGCGCGCATCACTGTCGCTGTCGAGCCAGTCGGCCAGGGCATCGACCAGGCGTTCGGCCGCCATGTCGTCCCCCAGCAAATAGCGTAACTGGCGCTCGGCCCGCTCGCCGTCCGCCCCGAGCAGTGCATTGACGTTGAAACAGGTGTGTTGGTCGGTTACCCGCAATTGCGCCTGCCCGGCGCCAAAATCATAGGTCAACGGCTGCCCGCGCAAGGCCTGCCAGAAAAGCGGGCTCTGGCGCCACGCCGGATCGCGCAGCGCTTGTTCGGCGTAGGCCAACCCCGCCTGTTCCATGGCCCGCACCTGCACACGCTGGTGCAACAGGCGTACCTCATCGACCTGACGACGGCCGTCTTCCACCAGCCAAGCCATGCCCGCCGCGAGCATCGCCAGCACCACCATCACCATCAGCAGTGCCGCGCCCTGCTGTCGCCCGCCGCCCATCTGCACCCGCCTTCCTGACTATTAAAAGCGCCAGTCAACACCCAGGTTGTTGCAGCCAGATGGCAATCACGCTGCAGTCATGTTCACGTCATCTGCACCGGGCAGGATTGCCCTTCCTTTTCATGACCTTACAGGAGTAGCCGTACATGGGCGGTATTGGAATCTGGCAACTGGTGATCGTTTTGCTGATCGTGTTTCTGCTGTTCGGCACCAAGCGCCTCAAGGGCCTGGGCAGCGATGTAGGCGACGCGATACAGGGCTTTCGCAAATCCATGGGCGGCGACGCGGATGCCAACACGCCCCCGCAACCGCAACAGCAGGCACCACTGACAACACAGCAATCACAAGCGGATCGACAAGCCTGATGTTCGAGGTAGGTTTCAGCGAATTGCTGCTGGTCGGTGTCATCGCTCTGCTGGTGCTTGGCCCGGAGCGCCTGCCGGTGGCGGCGCGCACCTTGGGGCGCGGCCTCGGCCAGGCACGCCGGGCCATGAACGCACTGCGCACGCAGATGGAACGCGAAATCGATATGCCGAATCTGGACAGCGCGCCTTTGCAGCGCCTGGAACACGATATTCGCCAAGGCATCAGCCTGAACGCAGCACCAGCCAACGATGCATCCGCCAGGGAGAATGCCTCATGAGCGTTGCCATGGACCCGGCAACGGCTATGCCACTGACCGAACATCTGCGAGAGCTGCGCAAACGTCTGGTGCGCTGCCTGGGGGTGATCGTTCTGGTGTTCGCCGGCCTGTTTCCCTTCGCCCAGACCCTTTACACATTGATTTCCGAACCACTGCGGCGTTTTCTGCCGGAAGGCGCCAGCATGATCGCCACCAGCGTGACTTCGCCGTTCCTGACACCGTTCAAGCTGACGGCCATGTGCGCACTGTTCGTGGCCATGCCGCTGCTGCTGCACCAGGCCTGGGGCTTTCTGGCCCCGGGGCTGTACCGCCGTGAACGGCGCATCGCCCTGCCGCTGCTGGTGTCGAGCATTGTGCTGTTCTACGCCGGCATGGCGTTTGCGTTCTTTCTGGTGTTTCCGATGATGTTCGGCTTCTTCGCCAGCGTGACGCCCGAGGGCGTGGCGATGATGACCGACATCAGCCAGTACCTGGACTTCATCATGGCGTTGTTCCTGGCGTTCGGCCTGGCCTTCGAGATCCCGGTGGCGACGTTCATCGTGGTCTGGGTGGGGCTCACCGACGTGGCCACATTGCGGCGCAGCCGGCCTTACGTGATCGTCGGGTGTTTTGTAGTGGGGATGATTTTGACGCCGCCTGACGTGTTTTCGCAGACGATGCTGGCGGTGCCGATGTGGGTGCTGTTCGAGGTGGGGTTGTTGGCGTGTGCGGGGTTACGGCGTGCTGAGCAAGGGCGGGAAATGGTTGCCGAATGAACCGGCCCTATCGCCGGCAAGCCAGCTCCCACAGGTACGGCAGTGATCTCAAGATCTGCGCGGTACCTGTGGGAGCCGGCTTGCCGGCGATAAAGGCGGCGCGGTCTTAGAACTCGGCCAGACGCCAGACCTCATAGGCCGGCGTCTCGTACGGGTGGCTCTGCTTGAGCGCATCGACGACCTGAGCGATCAGGTCGTCGGACACCACCAGCTCCACCTTCCACTCCTCCACTACCTCGACCTGGCCGGTTTGCCCGATATACGGCTGGCTGCCGTCCAACGGGCGAAACTGGCCCTGGCCAAGGGTCTGCCAGGCGCAGTGGTCGTAGTCGCCAATGCGGCCGCCTCCAGCGGCGAACACGGCGGCCTTGACCACTTCGACATGGCTGGCGGGGACGAAGAAGGCGAGCTTGTACACCCTTAGTTCACCCTCAATTCACCCAAACACGCGCATTGCGGAACATGCGCATCAGTGCGGCGTCTTCCTGCCACTCGTCCGGGCGCCAGGAGTTCTGCACGGCACGGAACACACGCTCCGGGTGCGGCATCATGATGGTCACACGGCCATCGCGGCTGGTGAGGCCGGTAATACCGCGCGGCGAGCCGTTCGGGTTGGCCGGGTAGGCTTCGGTGACCTTGCCATGGTTGTCGACGTAGCGCAGGGCCACGCAACCGGACAGGTCGGCTTCCAGCAGTGCCTCTTCGCTGGCGAACTCGGCATGGCCTTCACCGTGAGCGATGGCGATCGGCATGCGCGAACCGGCCATACCCTGCAGGAAGATCGAGTTGGACTTCTGCACCTCGACCATGGCCACACGGGCCTCGAACTGCTCCGAGCGGTTACGCACGAAGTGCGGCCAGTACTCGGTGCCCGGAATCAGCTCGTGCAGGTTGGACATCATCTGGCAACCGTTGCACACACCCAGGGCGAAGCTGTCGGTACGCTCGAAGAAGGCCTGGAAGGCATCGCGGGCACGGGCGTTGAACAACGCCGACTTGGCCCAGCCTTCACCGGCACCCAGCACGTCACCGTAGGAGAAACCACCGCAAGCCACGAGGCCCTTGAAGGCTTCGAAGTCGACACGGCCAGCGAGGATGTCGCTCATGTGCACGTCGATGGCGGCGAAGCCTGCGCGGTCGAAGGCGGCTGCCATCTCGACCTGGCCGTTGACGCCCTGCTCACGCAGGATCGCCACTTGCGGGCGAATGCCTTTCTTGATGTACGGCGCAGCGATGTCGTCGTTGACGTCATAGCCCAGCTTGACCGACAGGCCTGGGTTGTCTTCTTCCAGCAGCAGGTCGAATTCCTGATCGGCACCGTCGGCGTTGTCGCGCAGGCGCTGGATCTGGTAGCTGGTTTCAGCCCATTGACGCTGCAGCATGCGACGGTCGTCGTCGAACAGCACTTCGCCATTGAGGCTGATGGACACTTCACCGTTGTTGACCGGCTTGCCGATCACCGACACACAGCCTTCGCCCAAACCTGCAGCGCTGAACTGTGCCAGCACGTCCGGGGTGGCGTCCTGACGCACCTGGATCACCGCACCCAGCTCTTCGTTGAAGAGGATAGCCGGCACGTCGGCCTTGCTGTCGGTCAGCGGGTCGAGTTGCAGGTCGAGGCCACAGTGGCCGGCGAAGGCCATTTCCAGCACGGTGGTCAGCAGGCCGCCGTCGGAACGGTCGTGGTAAGCCAGCAAATGACCGTCGGCGTTCAGGCCCTGGATCACGGCGAAGAAGGCCTTGAGGTCTTCAGCGTCATCCACGTCCGGCGCCTGGGCAGCGATCTTGCCGTAGGTCTGGGCCAGGATCGAGGCGCCCATGCGGTTCTTGCCACGGCCCAGGTCGATCAGGATCAGGTCGGTCTCGCCCTTGTCCATGCGCAGCTGCGGGGTCAGGGTCTGGCGTATGTCGGTGACCGGGGCGAAGCCGGTGATGATCAGCGACATCGGCGAGGTGACGCTCTTCTCGACGCCCTCTTCGCTCCACTTGGTCTTCATCGACATCGAGTCTTTGCCGACCGGAATGGTGATGCCCAGCTCAGGGCACAGCTCCATGCCGACCGCCTTGACGGTGTCGTACAGGCGGGCGTCTTCACCCGGGTGGCCGGCGGCGGACATCCAGTTGGCCGACAGTTTGATGTCGGACAGCTTGTCGATGCGCGAGGCGGCCAGGTTGGTGATGGTCTCGCCGATCGCCATACGCCCGGACGCCGGGGCATCCAGCACGGCCAGCGGAGTACGCTCGCCCATGGCCATGGCTTCGCCGGTGTAGACGTCGAAGCTGGTGGCGGTGACGGCACAGTCAGCCACCGGAACCTGCCACGGGCCGACCATCTGGTCGCGGGCAACCAGGCCGGTGATGGTGCGGTCGCCGATGGTGATCAGGAAGCTCTTGCTGGCCACGGCCGGGTGGTTCAGCACGCGTTGGACAGCTTGGTCCAGGTCCAGCTCGCTTGGGTCGAAGTCATCGCCCAGCTCGGCTTCGCGAGTAACCGAACGGTGCATGCGTGGCGGCTTGCCCAGCAGCACGTCGAGCGGCATGTCCACCGGCGTGTTGCCGAAGTGGCTGTCGCTGACGGTCAGGTGCGGCTCTTCAGTCGCTTCGCCGACCACGGCAAACGGGCAGCGCTCGCGTTCGCAGATGGCCTGGAAACGCTCGAAGTCTTCGGCGCTGACGGCCAGCACGTAACGTTCCTGCGACTCGTTGCTCCAGATTTCGTGCGGGGCCATGCCCGGCTCGTCGTTGGGCACGTTGCGCAGTTCGAAGCGGCCACCACGGCCACCGTCGTTGACCAGCTCAGGGAAGGCGTTGGAGATACCACCGGCACCGACGTCGTGGATGAAGGCGATCGGGTTCTTGTCGCCCAGCTGCCAGCAACGGTCGATGACTTCCTGACAACGGCGCTCCATTTCCGGGTTTTCGCGCTGTACCGAGGCGAAGTCCAGGTCGGCGGAGCTGGCACCGGTGGCGACCGACGAAGCGGCGCCGCCGCCCAGGCCGATCAGCATGGCCGGGCCGCCGAGCACGATCAGCTTGGCGCCGACGGTGATCTCGCCCTTCTGCACGTGGTCTTCGCGGATGTTGCCCATACCGCCAGCGAGCATGATCGGCTTGTGGTAGCCGCGCACTTCTTCACCGTGCGGGGTGTTGATGGCTTGCTCGAAGGTACGGAAGTAGCCGGTCAGGGCCGGGCGGCCGAATTCGTTGTTGAACGCGGCGCCACCCAGAGGGCCTTCGATCATGATATCGAGGGCGTCGACGATACGCTCAGGCTTGCCGTAGGCCTT
This sequence comes from Pseudomonas sp. Teo4, assembly GCF_034387475.1. Lineage (NCBI taxonomy): Bacteria > Pseudomonadati > Pseudomonadota > Gammaproteobacteria > Pseudomonadales > Pseudomonadaceae > Pseudomonas > Pseudomonas sp. Teo4. The sequence continues at coordinate 29,853 of NZ_JAXCIL010000004.1, read as the reverse complement.
CTCCCAAGGCTGCTCGAAGCCCGGAATACGCAGGTTGGACACGGTGAAGCCGGTCAGGCCAGCCTTGGGCTTGGCACCGCGACCGGTGGCACCTTCGTCACGGATTTCGCCGCCGGAGCCGGTGGAGGCACCGGAGAACGGGGCGATGGCGGTCGGGTGGTTGTGGGTCTCGACCTTCATCAGGATGTGCACCGGCTCCTGCACCGCGCCGTACTGGCGGGTTTCAGGGTTCGGGAAGAAGCGACCGGCCACATTACCGACGATCACCGAGGCGTTGTCCTTGTAAGCGGACAGCACGCCTTCGCTGTGCATCTGGTAGGTGTTCTTGATCATGCCGAACAGGCTCTTTTCCTGAGCCTGGCCGTCGATGTCCCAACTGGCGTTGAAGATCTTGTGGCGGCAGTGCTCGGAGTTGGCCTGGGCGAACATCATCAGTTCGATGTCGTTCGGGTTGCGCGCAAGGTTCTGGAAGGCGTTGACCAGGTAGTCGATCTCGTCTTCGGCCAGGGCCAGGCCCAGGTCGATGTTGGCCTGGGCCAGAGCCGCGCGGCCACCGGCGAGAATGTCGACCGAGGTCATCGGCTTGGGCTGGGCGTGGCTGAACAGGTCAGCGGCTTGCTCCAGCTGGCCCAGTACGCGCTGGGTCATGCGGTCGTGCAGTTCGGCGGCGACGAGTTGGGCATCGGCATCGCTCAGGTTGCCCGCGACGTAGTAGGCGATGCCGCGCTCCAGGCGCTGGATCGACTGCAGGCCGCAGTTGTGGGCGATGTCGCTGGCCTTGCTGGCCCAGGGCGAGATGGTGCCCAGGCGCGGCACGACCAGGAACAGGCGGCCGCTGGGCTCCTGTACCGGAACGCTCGGGCCGTACTTGAGCAGACGGCCCAGCACCTGCTGCTGGTCGGCGGTCAGCTCGCCGTCGACGTCGGCGAAATGGGCGAATTCGGCATACAAACCAGTAACAGCGGGGACTTTCTGGCTCAGTTGCTCGAGTAATTTACCGTGGCGAAAGGCAGAAAGGGCAGGAGCGCCGCGCAGGATCAACATCGTCGGGACAGCCTCAGGAAGGGGTGTGCTTAGAGGCCGTGCATTCTAGCCTAATTCGACAGCTTTCGGCACCCGCTCTACGCCACGGCTGCCGGGCGGTGGAACCGGACTTGCGGGTCAGAAATTTGAGGTGATCCGTTTGAGAGGTGCAGTGCCTGCGAGATCGAGCGCCGCCCGCGCGGCGCATCGCGAGCAAGGCTCGCTCCTACGTTTGTTTCGGGCCAGTTATGCCTGCGCGATTTGCGCGCGACCGCTTTGGTGCACTACGCGATGTTGAGTCGTACAAGCAAGGCGGTCGCGCGCCTCTGTCACAGGCCACATTAGCCGTAAACAAACGTAGGAGCGAGCCTTGCTCGCGATGCGCCGCGCGGGCGGCGCTCGATCTCACAAACGCCACACCTGCATCGGCAAGCACCAACAGCATAGAACGCGCTACCAGACAAGCTATCTGTTGTCGAGATATGGCGGGGCCTGTCCTTTGCGTATACTGCAAACTATGTTCGCCCACACTGTTTTGCGCCAGCGCTGCGCCAGATGGCTCATCGCAACCGGACTCTTTCTGATGCTCGGTGCCTGTGTTGAAAAACCCAGCACCCTGGAGCGCGTGAAGGAGGACGGCGTGCTGCGCGTCATTACCCGCAACAGCCCGGCGACCTACTTCCAGGACCGCAACGGCGAAACCGGCTTCGAATACGAGCTGGTCAAGCATTTCGCCGACGATCTCGGCGTGAAGCTGCAGATCGAAACTGCCGACAACCTTGACGAACTGTTCGACCAACTCAGCAAACCGTCCGGCCCGGTGCTGGCAGCGGCCGGCCTGGTCAGTAGCGAACGGCGCAAGGCCCAGGCCAGGTTCTCCCACCCGTATCTGGAAGTGACTCCGCAGGTCATCTACCGCAACGGCCGCCCACGCCCGACCGCCGCCAAAGGGCTGGTCGGCAAGAAAATCATGGTGCTCAAGGGCAGCAGCCACGCCGATCAGTTGGCCGAACTGAAAAAACAGTACCCGGGGCTGCAGTACGAAGAGTCCGATGCGGTCGAGGTGGTCGACCTGCTGCGCATGGTCGATGAAGGCCAGATCGACCTGACCCTGGTCGACTCGAACGAACTGGCCATGAACCAGGTCTACTTCCCCAACGTGCGGGTGGCCTTCGACCTGGGCGACACCCGTGACCAGCGCTGGGCGGTGGCGCCCGGTGAAGACAACAGCCTGCTCAACGAGGTCAACGAATTCCTCGACAAGGCGCAGAAGAATGGCACCCTGCAGCGTCTGAAAGACCGCTATTACGGCCATGTCGACGTTCTGGGCTATGTCGGTGCGTACACCTTCGCCCAGCACCTGCAACAACGCTTGCCCAAGTACGAGAAGCACTTCAAGAGCTATGCCAAGGTCGAGCAGGTCGACTGGCGCCTGTTGGCCGCGATTGGCTATCAGGAGTCCATGTGGCAACCGGAGGTCACCTCGAAGACCGGCGTACGCGGCCTGATGATGCTGACCCAGCGCACCGCCCAGGCCATGGGCGTATCGAACCGCCTGGACCCGAAGCAGAGCATCCAGGGCGGCGCCAAGTACTTCATGAAAATCAAGGAAGAGCTGGACGACAGCATCCAGGAACCGGACCGCACCTGGTTCGCCCTGGCCGCCTACAACGTCGGCAGCGGCCACCTGGAAGATGCCCGCACCCTGGCCAAACGCGAAAAGCTGAACCCGAACAAGTGGCTGGACGTGAAGAAAATGCTGCCACGGCTGTCACAGAAGCAGTGGTACCGTCAGACCAAGTATGGCTATGCCCGTGGCGGTGAGCCGGTGCACTTCGTGGCCAACATCCGCCGCTACTACGACATCCTCACCTGGGTGACCCAGCCGCAGCTCGAAGGCCAGGTAGCCGAAGGCAATCTGCATGTGCCTGGGGTCAACAAGGACAAGCCGGCGGATCAGTCGCCGCCGATGTGATGAGCTGGGCTTGAGGCAATTGGCTGCCTGTACGGGCCCTTTCGCGGGTAAACCCGCTCCCACAAGGTGCTCCACAACTTTCAGGTCCCTTGAAAACCCTGTGGGAGCGGGTTTACCCGCGAAAGGGCCGACAAAGCACCAAAAACCCTGCAAGGGTCAGGCTTTGGCCCGCCGAGCCTTGAAGAACTCGCTAAGAATCGCGCCACATTCCTCGGCCAGCACCCCACCCTCGAACATAACCCGATGGTTGAGAAACCCTTGGCTGAAGAACTGCCCCTGGCTCTGCACGATGCCCGCCTTGGGCTCTAGCGCGCCATACACAACCCGCGCCACCCGCGAGTGCACGATCAGCCCTGCACACATGCTGCAAGGCTCCAGGGTCACATACAGCGTGCTGCCAGGCAGCCGATAATTGCAGGCCGATTTCGCCGCAGCCCGAATGGCCACCATTTCGGCATGCGCACTGGGGTCGCTGTCGACGATAGGCCGGTTGAAGCCCTGCCCAATCACCTGCCCGTGCTGCACCAGCACCGCCCCGACCGGCACCTCTCCCATTGCGGCGCCCTGAGCGGCCAGCTCCAATGCCAGGCGCATGAACTCCTGATCGCGGCTGCGATCGATGATCTGTGGACGCATCAGACCACCGCGATCGCGGCCATCAGGCCGGTTTCCATGTGGTCGATGACATGGCAATGGAACATCCAGGTGCCTGGGTTATCCGCGACCAAAGCCACCTGGGCACGCTCGTTCTTGCCCAACAGGTAGGTGTCGGTGAACCAAGGTTCGACGATCTTGCGTCGATTGGACGCGATCACCTTGAAGCTCATGCCGTGCAAGTGGATCGGATGCTGGTACTGGGTCATGTTCTTCAGCTCGAAGATGTAGCTCTTGCCCTTCTGTAGCGTGGCAATCGGTCGGTCGGCGCAGGTCTTGTCGGTGATGTCCCAGGCCTGACCGTTGATCTGCCACAAGCTTGGCGGCTTGCCGTTTTCGGTGTTGACCGAAACCTTGCCGACCCACTCGAAATTGAAGTTGAGCTTCTCGGCATTCTCCAGGTCTGGCTCGGCGATCGGATTGGCGGGCAGCGCGGCTGGCCAATCGGAGGGCGCGTCTTTGCTGGCCACAGACCGCAGGGTACCCAAGCGCACGAAACCGTCGCGCAGCGATATCTCTTCGCCCACCTCTGGAATGCGAATGGCCAGGCAGATGCGCATGCCAGGGCCGAGCCAGTATTCGTCTTCCAGCGGGCGTGGGGTGACTGGATTGCCGTCGAGGGCGTAGATCCTGGCTTCGCAGTTGCCCTTGAGGTTCAGGCGGTAAGTCCAGGTGTTGTCCAGGTTCAGCAGGCGCACGCGCACGACTTGGCCGGCGGGCAACTCGGTCACCGAATCGGCCTGCCCATTGATGGTGATCAGCCGCCCGGCAGTGCCGTTACGCGCAGCCTCGCGGGGAATGCTGAAAGGCAGCCAGGCGCCCTGCTCGTCCACATGCCAGTTCTTCAGGCTCAACGTGCGCTCGTGAAGGAAACCGGTGGGTTCACGCTCCTCGACGATCAGCGGGCCAACCAGTCCACGACCAAGCTCCTCGGAACTGCTGACATGGGGGTGGTACCAGTAGCTGCCGGCATCCGGCACGCGGAACTTGTAGTCGAAGTACTCACCCGGCTTGACCGGAAGCTGCGAGACATATGGCACACCGTCCATTTCCAGCGGCAGGCGAATGCCATGCCAGTGGATGGTGGTTTCCACCGGCAGATGGTTGATGAAGCGCACCCGCAACCAGGTGCCCTGGCGCACCCGCAACTCAGTGCCCGGTGCCGAAGGGCCAAAGGCCCAGGCCTCGGTCTTGAAGCCCGGTACCAGCTCCACATCCAGCGGTGCGGCGATCAGCTCGTAGTCGTGCCCGGCGTTCTCGTCCTCGACCTTGCCCAGCCAGTACCGCGCCGCGCCTCCGGCGCCCAGGCCTACCACAACCAGGCCAGTAAGGCCTTTGAGCATTTGTCGACGGGTAAAGGACATCGGTGCGGGTACCTCATTTCTGCGCAATCAGTCTGCCAGCAGGGGCTGGCGATGAAGGGCGAATACGATACACCTGCATTTGCGAAAGATTAAGTGAAGTCTTGCCGCACCACCGGCAAGCGACCGCGCCCGCCCGCCGATGCCCGTCCTGCCCGTGAGTGCCAGACTGACGCCGCTGGGGCCGACTTGCTCAATCAAGGGTGGACTGCTTAAGTTCAAGCAGATGGGGTGCGCAGGTGCTGGCCTTCTACCCATCAACCGTTTCCAACAAGACGCCTGCTCAGTCAAAGCGAGGGTTCGACAACATGTGGAAAAGGAATTCGTTACTACACATTTCTCTCCTGCTCGCTGTTAGCCTTCTTCTCGTACCGAAGATCATCCTGATCGAGTTTTTCTCTTATCGATGGGTCGATACCGGCGCTCTCGATATTGCCCAATACTTGCTACAAGACGTGATTCTTGTGGCTGCCCTTTATGTGATCGCCGTCAACACCATTACCAGAAACAGGTTCAACTTCTATCTGTTGAGCATCGTCTCAGGCGCCTTGCTGCTGTTCCTGCTGGTGGACATGCGTGTTCGGGAACTATGGCTGAAGCCACTGGACTGGCAACTGATAAGCTACAGCCTGCAAAACGCAAGCAACCTGACCTCCGGGGCCGAGGTTTTCCTCAAGCAATCCGCCGGATTTGGGTTCACATTCAGGTTCATTGTCTTCGTGCTCTTTCTTGCTTACCTGGCGACGTGGTCTTTCGTTGGGCTGGCTACTTACATCGCTTATAAAGAACAGCGCACGGACGCGACCAAGAGAGCCCCATACCGCTGGGCTTCGCTACTCGTGATATCCGCCCTGCTCATCGGTGCCATCTATGCCAAAGACGCGCGCTACGACCTGAACGAAAATATTGTCATCAGCCCACTGGTCACCACGCTCAGAGACACGACGTCTTTAAACGCTGCGCCGCACAGACCTCCACTGCCATTCGAGCAACCCGCCTACCCGCTATCCAGCGTAAATAACGTGCAAAAACTTCCCGCTCAAGCCACGCCAGACTTCAAGAACCTGGTTTTCGTCGTTCTCGAGTCGGTTCGCTGGAACAGCATTTTTGCGCCCGGTATCAATACCGCTGAAAAGTACCCCACCTTCGAAAAGCTTGCCCAAGAGGGCATGCTCTTCAAATCATACGTATCAATCCCGCACTCGTCCAAAGGCTACCACGCGATCCTGACTGGGCTTCACGCCTACCCCGACGTTGAAATCAAAGAGGCCATGTACCTGCTGCAACCTAGCGTCATTCATGAGCTGAAAAACAGAAAAAACATGGAAGCCGTCGCCTTCAGCTCGCTGTATCTGCAGTTCGAAAACATGGAGGGGTTCTTGAAGTCCATCGGCGTATCGAATGCCTATGCAGTCTCGGACATCATCCCCGCCGAAAATCGGCCACAAAACGCCAGTAGCTTCGGTGAAAGTGATGAACAGCTGTTTTCGTCCAGCATCCCTTACCTGGAGAACATCAAAAAGAATGGCAAAGGGTTCATCGCGCTCTACTTCCCAAGCGCAGCCCACTATCCCTACTACTGCAGCCAAGGCAGCACATCACAGAGCGAACTTGAAAAATATGAAGATTGCATAGCCAAAACAGACAGCGTGCTGGGGGAAATGCTGACTTCATTTGACAAAAAAGGCCTTCTGGACTCGACATTATTCGTGTTCGTAGGTGACCACGGTGAGTCGTTCGGTGAGCACGGCCTGTTCATTCACAACTCCTCCATGCATGAAGAAGAAGTGACCGTACCGCTCATTTTCTGGGCAAATGGAAAACCTCTGCCCAAGCCCGCTTCAATGACCAGTCACCAGACCGATATTGCGCCTACGGTGGCCGACTTCTTTGGCGTTACCGAATCTCCCCTCTCTGTACAAGGCATCAGTTTGTTGAGGGAACATGGTAAGCGAACGTTCTTCATGTCCACGTTCTTTGACCAACTGTCATCTGCGTTGGTAGAGCACCCCTACAAATACATTTACGAATTCAGCTCGGACACCCTGACGAAATACAATATCGAGGAAGACCCGCAGGAAAAGCACCCGCAACGTGTAGAGGGTGATGAGTTCACCGCGGTCAAGAACAGGCTGCTTTCCTATAATTTCTACCAGAAAGCGCTATTTGCCAAAAAGCCTGAAAAACCTAAGCAACCTGAATGAACAAAAACCAAAAAGCCCGCAATTATGCGGGCTTTTTGGTGTATCCATGCCTGTCGGTGCCAGCTTAGGCCGGCAGCCCGATCATTCCCACTCGATGGTGGCCGGCGGCTTGCTCGACACGTCGTAAGTAACGCGGGAGATACCGTCGATTTCGTTGATGATACGGCCGCTGACAGTCTCCAGCAGCTCGTACGGCAGGTGCGCCCAACGTGCGGTCATGAAGTCCACGGTCTCGACGGCGCGCAGGGCCACGACCCAGGCGTAACGACGGCCGTCGCCAACGACACCCACCGACTTGACCGGCTGGAACACCACGAACGCCTGGCTGGTTTTGTGGTACCAGTCGGCCTTGCGCAGTTCTTCGATGAAGATGTGGTCGGCGCGACGCAGGATGTCGGCGTATTCCTTCTTCACTTCGCCGAGGATACGCACACCCAGGCCTGGGCCCGGGAACGGGTGGCGGTAGACCATGTCGTACGGCAGGCCCAGCTCCAGGCCGATCTTGCGGACTTCGTCCTTGAACAGCTCACGCAGCGGCTCGACCAGCTTGAGGTTCATTTCCTCAGGCAGGCCACCAACGTTGTGGTGCGACTTGATCACGTGGGCCTTGCCGCTCTTGGCGCCGGCCGACTCGATCACGTCAGGGTAGATGGTGCCCTGGGCGAGGAACTGGATGTTCTCGAGCTTGCTGGCCTCGGCATCGAACACGTCGATGAAGGTGCGACCGATGATCTTGCGCTTCTTCTCCGGGTCGGCTTCGTCGGCCAGGTTGTCGAGGAACTGCTTTTCAGCGTCGGCGCGGATGACCTTGACGCCCATGTTCTCCTTGAACATGGCCATCACCTGGTCGCCCTCGTGCAGGCGCAGCAGGCCGTTGTCGACGAATACGCAGGTCAGCTGGTCGCCAATGGCGCGGTGCAGCAGCGCGGCAACCACCGAGGAGTCAACACCGCCGGACAGGCCCAACAGGACGTTGGCCGAACCGACTTGCTCACGCACCTGGGCGATGGCGTCTTCGACGATGTTGGATGGGGTCCACAGGGCTTCACAGCCGCAGATGTCCTGAACGAAGCGGGACAGGATGCGACCGCCTTGCTTGGTGTGGGTCACTTCCGGGTGGAACTGCACGCCGTAGTAGCCCAGGGAGTCGTCGTACATGCCGGCGATCGGGCAGCTCGGGGTGCTGGCCAGAACGTGGAAGTTGCCCGGCATCTGGGTGACTTTGTCACCGTGGCTCATCCACACATCCAGGCCCAGTACGCCGTCATCGTCGACATGGTCTTCGATGCCGTCGAGCAGGCGGCTCTTGCCGACCACGTCGACGCGGGCATAGCCGAACTCGCGCAGGTCGGAACCTTCGACCTTGCCGCCCATCTGCTCGGCCATGGTCTGCATGCCGTAGCAGATACCCAGCACCGGCACCTTCAGGTCGAACACTGCTTGCGGTGCACGCGGGCTGTTGGCTTCGTGGACCGACTCTGGGCCGCCTGCCAGGATGATGCCGCGAGGGTTGAATTCGCGGATCGCTTCATCGTCCATGTCGAACGGGTGCAGTTCGCAGTAGACACCGATCTCGCGCACGCGGCGGGCGATCAATTGGGTGTACTGGGAACCGAAATCGAGGATCAGGATGCGGTGAGCGTGAATGTCGAGGGCCATGACTCAATCTCGTCAGTGGAAATCGGAAACGACGCGGGGCTGTCATGACAGCCCCGCTTGCACATGTTGCTTGAAGCCTCAGCCTACGCGGTAGTTAGGGGCTTCTTTGGTGATTTGCACGTCATGCACGTGGGACTCGGCCATGCCGGCACCGGTGATGCGCACGAATTCCGGCTTGGTGCGCATCTCTTCGATGGTCGCGCTGCCGGTGTAGCCCATGGACGAACGCAGGCCGCCCATCAGCTGGTGGATGATCGCAGCCAGAGCGCCTTTGTAGGGCACGCGGCCTTCAATGCCTTCCGGAACCAGCTTCTCGGCACCGGCCGAGGAGTCCTGGAAGTAACGGTCGGAGGAGCCTTGCGCCTGTGCCATGGCACCCAGCGAACCCATGCCGCGGTAGGCCTTGTAGGAACGACCCTGGAACAGTTCGACCTCACCCGGCGCTTCTTCGGTACCGGCGAACATCGAGCCCATCATCACGCACGAGGCGCCGGCAACGATGGCCTTGGACAGGTCACCGGAGAAACGGATACCGCCGTCGGCGATCAGTGGCACGCCAGTGCCTTCCAGCGCGGCGGCGACGTTGGCGATGGCGCTGATTTGCGGCACGCCGACACCGGCCACGATACGGGTGGTGCAGATGGAACCTGGGCCGATACCGACCTTGACCGCGTCGGCGCCAGCTTCAGCCAGGGCCTTGGCAGCGGCGCCGGTGGCGATGTTGCCGCCGATCACCTGAACTTGCGGGTAGTTTTCTTTTACCCAGCGAACGCGGTCGATCACGCCTTTGGAGTGACCGTGGGCAGTGTCGACGACCACCACGTCAACGCCGGCGGCAACCAGGGCGGCAACGCGCTCGCCGGTGTCCTTGCCGGTGCCGACGGCCGCGCCGACGCGCAGACGACCCTGGTCGTCCTTGCTGGCCAGCGGGTAGGCCTTGGCTTTTTCGATGTCCTTGACGGTCATCATGCCCTTGAGGGCGAACTTGTCGTCGACGATCAGGACTTTTTCCAGGCGGTGCTTGTGCAGCAACTCGCGGACTTCGTTCTTGTCGGCGCCTTCGCGGACGGTGACCAGACGCTCTTTCGGCGTCATCACGTCGCGGACCTTGGCGTCCAGACGGCTTTCGAAGCGCACGTCACGGGAGGTCACGATGCCGACCAGGTCGCCGTTCTCAAGCACCGGAACGCCGGAGATATTGTTCAGGCGGGTCAGGTCGAACAGGTCGCGCACAGTGGCGTCGGCGTCGATGGTGATCGGGTCCTTGACCACGCCAGCCTCGAACTTCTTGACCTTGCGGACTTCGCCGGCCTGCTGTTCGATGGTCATGTTCTTGTGGATGATGCCGATGCCGCCTTCCTGGGCCATGGCGATGGCCAGGCGCGCTTCGGTCACGGTATCCATGGCGGCGGAAACCAGCGGAATGTTCAGCTCGATGCCACGGGTCAAACGGGTCTTGAGACTGACTTCATTGGGCAGTACCTCGGAATAACCAGGTACAAGGAGGATATCGTCGAAGGTCAGGGCTTCTTGGCTGATACGCAGCATCGCGGGGGCTCCCGGGCGGGAAAAATGGAAGCGCGCCATTATACTCATCCACGGCGCGCCGCTCAATGCAAAAAAGGGGCCTTCGGTCAGGCGCGTGGCACTTTTACCTGCACCACGGCCACCGGCTGGTCGAGCCAGTCGGCGAAGCTGTCAAGGAAGGCCTGGGTAAACCCGGCCTCGCCCCAGTTGTTGAAGATGAACCCCAGGTTGGAAAAGGCACATGGCTGCAGGAAGAGAAAGCCATTGATGTCATCTTCGAAGCCACACAGCGGGCAGGTGAAGTTGTCGCTGACGCCCGGCATCCACTCTTCCAGGCTTTCGAACAGCGGCTCGCCGACTTCACGCCGGCACTCCGGGCAACCGGCTTCTTCGAGAAAACCTTCGGTCGGGGTGTAGATGCAGCGCTTGAGCATCACTTCCAGGCCGTTGACCTGCTCACCGAACGGCAGTTTCTCGGGGTGCAGGGCAACCTTGCGCGCACCTTCGGCCAGGGCATGGCCCATGCGGTTGCCGGTACGACCACAGGTGGTCAGTTGCTCCTCGACGATTTTCTCGCGCACCAGCCAGCGCAGGATGGCCCTGGCACGGGCTTCGTGAACCGGCACGGTGGAAAGTTTGGGGACGATGATGCTCTGGGTGCTCATTGCAAAAACTGGCCTGCGAACTGCGATATTGGCGCAATTCTACCGCTCACCCGCTCAGGTAGCGACCGATCAGGGCCAGGCCGCTGGCCAGGACCAGCCAAGTGACCAGGCGAATGAAGGCTTCACGGGATAGTTTCATCGACAGCCGACGGCCAACCCAAAGCCCGGCGAACATCACCGGTAGCAGACAGGCTGCCAGTAGAAGCAGACTGCTATCGGCGTATACGCCCGCGATCAGAAATAGCGAAAGGCGAACGATTGTGCTGCAACTGATCAGCGCACTTTGGGTTGCTCGCACCTGCTCTTTTACTTCCAGCCGTGCGCTGAGGTAGAGGGCGTAGAGAAAGCCACCGCTGCCGAATAATGCACCGAACAAGCCGCCAACTGTGCCCATCGGCACTGCCCACACGCCAGACAGCTTGGCTGGCCTGACCTTTACCGCAAGACCATAAATGGCATAGGCCGTCACGAACAGGCCCATCAGCAACAGCAGAAGGTCGGATTTGAGCTGCAACAGGAATACCACACCCAAAGTGCAACCCACGGCCATGCAGGGCAGCAGGCGTAGCAGTTCGCCACGCACCACGTCGCGCCTCGAAGGCAGCAGGTTGCCGAAGGCGGCGACGAAATCCAGCAGCACCAGCAACGGAATGATGCGCGACAGCGGCATGAAATGGATGAGGACTGGGCCGGCGATCAAAGCGGTGCCGAAGCCGGCGATGCCGAAGACAATGTAGGCGGCGGCGATGGCGAGGAGCATGGGGAGCCAGTCGAAGGGGGTTAGGGAGAGCTGGGTTAGCATTGGGATAGTCCTTTAAATGCGCATGCCTTGTGATTGCATGTGGGCGAACAGGCGCATGCCTTGAGGTTTATAGCGCCTTTGAGATCGAGCGCCGCCCGCGCGGCGCATCGCGAGCAAGGCTCGCTCCTACCTCTATTTCGGGCCAATTATGCCTGCACCATTTGCGCGCGACCGCCTTGATTGTTCGACGCGATATCGAGCCGTGCGCCAAGAGCGTTCGCGCACAAACCTCACAGGAATAATTGGCCCGAAACAAATGTGGGAGCGAGCCTTGCTCGCGATGCGCCGCGCGGGCGGCGCTCGATCTCAAAGGCACCAGAAAACCCAAGACATGCACTCCCCCTCCCCTTATCATGCCCGCCATGATCAAAGACCCCTTCGAACGACTCGGCCTGGACCGCGAGGTCCTCACCGTCAGCCAACTCAACGGCCGTGCCCGCGTGCTGCTGGAAGACGTGTTCCGCAGCGTCTGGGTGGAAGGCGAGATATCCAACCTCGCCCGCCCGGCCTCCGGCCACATGTATTTCACTCTCAAGGACAGCGGGGCCCAAGTGCGCTGCGCGCTGTTCCGGCAGAACGCCACCCGCGTGCGCCAGGCGCTGCGCGACGGCCTGGCGGTACGGGTGCGCGGCAAGGTCTCGCTGTTCGAGGGGCGTGGCGACTACCAGTTGATTCTCGACACTGTCGAGCCAGCCGGTGATGGCGCCTTGCGCCTGGCCTTCGAAGCGCTGAAGGAAAAGCTCGGCGCCGAAGGTCTGTTCAGTACCGAACGCAAGAAGCCGCTGCCGGCCCACCCACAGCGGATCGGCATCATCACTTCGCCCACCGGCGCGGTGATCCGCGACATCATCAGCGTGTTCGGCCGCCGCGCGCCGCAGGTCGAGCTGAACCTGATCCCCACCGCGGTACAGGGCCGTGAAGCCATCGGCCAGATCGTCCGCGCCCTGCAACTGGCCGACAGCCGTGGCTTCGATGCGCTGATCCTGGCCCGAGGCGGTGGCTCGCTGGAAGACCTCTGGTGCTTCAACGAAGAAGCCGTGGCCCGCGCCGTGGCTGCCTGCGTGACGCCGATCGTCAGCGCCGTGGGCCATGAAACCGATGTCTCGATCAGTGACTTCGTGGCGGATGTGCGGGCACCGACTCCCTCGGCGGCAGCCGAACTGCTGGCCCCGGACAATAGCGGCCTGCAGCAACGCCTCGATGGACTGCAGCGGCGCTTGCTGCTGCGCATGCAGAATCGCCTGACCCATGACCGTTTGCGCCTGGAGTCTCTCACCCGCCGCCTGCGCCACCCCGGCGAACGCCTGCGTCAGCAGGCCCAGCGCCTGGACGACCTGGACATGCGCCTGCGCCGGGCCTTCACGCTCAACCTGAACCAACGCCGCGAGCGCCTGGCGCGTCTCGACACGCGCCTGGCCGCGCAGCACCCTGGCCGCTCCCTGAAGCTGCTGAGCCAGCGCCTGGACAGCCTCGCCGAACGCCTGCCAAGGGCCATGCGCGAAGTGCTCAAGGACCGGCGCCAGCGTTTCCAGGCACAGTTGCAGACATTGCAGGTGGTCAGCCCGCTGGCCACCCTGGCCCGCGGCTACAGCATCCTCCTCGACGAACGTGGCCAGGCCATCCGCAGCGCCGACCAGACCCACAACGGCCAGCGCTTGACCGCCCGCCTCAATGAAGGCGAGTTGCTGGTGCGGGTCGAGGACAACCACCTGACTCCGGTCACTCTCTCTTTACTGGACTGACTCATGCCCCGCCTGATCGCGCCCCTGCTTGCCCTTTCCCTGCTGTTGCTGGCTGGCGGCGCCCAGGCCAGCTACATCACCCGCACCTTGAACAAGCCGGTGCCCGGCGGTGTCGCGGTGGTCGACCTCGGCCCTTCGGCTACCGCGCCGAGTGCACGCTTCGATGGCAAACCGGTGCTGGTGGTCAAGGAGCAGGACAACTGGCTGGCCATCGTCGGCATTCCGCTGACGCAGAAGCCAGGCACCGCCACGCTCAGCCAGGGCGGCCGCACCCTGCCCTTCACTGTCGGCAGCAAGAAATACCCCGAACAGCACATCACCCTGAAGAACAAGCGCCAGGTCAACCCGGACCCAGCCGACCTCAAGCGCATCGACCGTGAACTGGCCGAGCAGATCAAGGCCTACCGCAGCTTCAGCCCGGCCCTGCCGAGCAACCTGGTTCTCGACAAACCGGTCAACGGCCCGCTGTCGAGCAAGTTCGGCGTACGCCGCTTCTTCAATGGCGAGGAACGCAACCCGCACGCGGGGTTGGACTTCGCGGTGCCTGCTGGCACGCCGATCAAGACGCCGGCCAATGGCAAGGTGATTCTGGTGGGCGACTATTTCTTCAATGGCCGCACCGTGTTCGTCGACCATGGTCAGGGCTTCATCAGCATGTTCTGTCACATGTCGAAGATCGATGTGAATGTCGGACAGCAATTGCGCCGTGGCGATGTGGTCGGCCGGGTTGGCTCGACCGGGCGGGCTACCGGGCCACATATGCATTGGAACGTCAGCCTGAACGATGCGCGGGTGGACCCGGCGATCTTTATTGGCGCGTTCCAGCCCTGAGACCGAGTCGCCTCCATCGCCGGCAAGCCGGCTCCCACACCTGCCGCAACCCGCAATACCTGTGGGAGCCGGCTTGCCGGCGATGAGGCCAGTACCATCGACATCGATTTCAGCGGCTTGCGCCATCGAAAAATACCGCGCAAAAAACCATATGCAACCCATTAATCTCAGCCATAAAATCTCGCAAAACTGCTTTTTTTAAGCATTCCTCTCAATTTTCCCCAAACGCTTGCCATCCCCCATCTCACTGGTTAGGGTTGAAGGCATGAAAACCTTCAGCACCCTCATTCTGCTCCGACAACATCGCAGCCTCTGCCTGGTCAGCGCCCGACTACCAGGCTGAATCGCGTCGCCTCGCCTCTTCATCTCGTTATCGCTCGGCAGGCCCGATCTCGGCCGCACATAAAAGGATTGCTTCCATGACCATGCTCAAAGACCCTTCGAAGAAATACCGCGCCTTTCCGACCATCGACCTGCCCGACCGTACCTGGCCGTCGAAAACCATCACCCAGGCGCCTATCTGGGCCAGCTCCGACCTGCGTGATGGCAACCAGTCGCTGATCGAGCCGATGGATTCGGAGAAGAAGCTGCGTTTCTGGAAGACCCTGGTGCAGGTAGGCGTGAAGGAAATCGAAGCCTCGTTCCCGTCCGCCTCGCAGACCGATTTCGACTTCGTGCGCATGCTGATCGAAGACGGCCACATTCCTGACGACACCACCATCCAGGTGCTGACCCAGGCCCGTGAAGACCTGATCGCCCGTACCTTCGAGTCGCTGCGCGGCGCGAAGAAGGCCATCGTCCACCTGTACAACGCCACCAGCCCATCGTTCCGCCGCATTGTCTTCAACCAGGACAAGCAAGGCGTGAAGGACATCGCGGTGAACGCGGCCAAACTGTTCGTCAAATACGCCGCCCAGCAGCCGGAAACCCAGTGGACCTTCCAGTACTCGCCTGAAACCTTCAGTGCCACCGAACTGGAGTTCGCCAAGGAAGTCTGCGACGCGGTCATCGAGGTGTGGAACCCGACCCCTGAGCACAAGATCATCCTCAACCTGCCGGCCACCGTGGAAGTCTCCACGCCGAACATCTACGCCGACCAGATCGAGTGGTTCTGCCGCAACGTCAGCCGCCGCGACAGCGTGATCATCAGCCTGCACTGCCACAACGACCGTGGCACCGGCATTGCCGCTACCGAGTTGGGCCTGATGGCCGGTGCCGACCGCGCCGAAGGCTGCCTGTTCGGCAACGGCGAGCGTACCGGCAACGTCGACCTGGTGACCTTGGCGCTGAACCTCTACACCCAGGGCATCGACCCTGAACTGGACTTCTCCGACATCGACGGCGTGCGCAAAGTGGTCGAAGAGTGCAACCAGCTGCCGGTGCACCCACGTCACCCGTACGTTGGCGACCTGGTTCACACCGCGTTCTCCGGCTCGCACCAGGACGCCATCCGCAAGGGCTTCGCCAAGCAGCAGGAAGGCGAGCTGTGGGAAGTGCCGTACCTGCCGATCGACCCGGCCGACATCGGCCGCAGCTACGAGGCGGTGATCCGCGTCAACAGCCAGTCGGGCAAAGGCGGCATCACCTACCTGCTCGAGCAGGAATATGGCATCAGCCTGCCACGCCGCATGCAGATCGAGTTCAGCCAGGTGGTACAAGGTGAAACCGATCGCCTGGGCCTGGAAATGACCGCCCAGCAGATCTACAGCCTGCTGCACAAGGAATACCTCCAGGCCAACAGCCCGTACGCGCTGGTCAGCCATCGCCTGCAGGAAGAGAACGGCCACAGTGCCGTGGAAGTGGAAGTCGCCGGTGAAGGCGAAACCACCCTGCACTGGCGCGGCAAGGGCAATGGCGCCCTGGAAGCCCTGGTAGCCGGCCTGCCGATCTCGGTTGAGATCATGGACTACAACGAACACGCCATCGGCGCAGGTACCAATGCCAAGGCGGCGGCCTACATCGAACTGCGCGTGGCCGGTGGTCGTCCGGTGCATGGTGTGGGCATCGATGAAAACATCACCACCGCCAGCTTCAAGGCACTGTTCAGTGCACTGAACCGGTCGCTGAGCCAGCAAGAGGCCAAGGCGGCGTAAGTAGTAGCGCGATACCGGAAGCCCGCATCATTGATGCGGGCTTTTTTTTGCCTGTGCTGGCCTCTTCGCGGGTAAACCCGCTCCCACAGGCACACCACAGGCCTTGAGGTCAGTTATGGATCTGTGGGAGCGGGTTTACCCGCGAAGAGGCCGGCACACGCCATACAAAAACATCAGGCAAAAAAAAGGGGCGCCGACCAAGCGCCCCACAAGCCGTAAAGCACACAACAAATTCAGTTGGCGTCCAGCAGCGCAATCGCCTCTGCACTGCATTGCTCGATGCGCGCCCAGTCGCCGTTCTTGATCCAGCTGCTGTCGAGCATCCAGGTACCGCCCACGCACATCACATTGGGCAGTGCCATGTAGTTACGCACGTTGGCCGGGTTCACGCCGCCAGTCGGGCAGAAGCGGATATCACCGAACGGGCCGGCGAAAGCCTTGATCGCCGCCACGCCACCGCTGATTTCCGCAGGGAACAGCTTGAAGCGACGGTAGCCCAGGGCATAGCCCATCATGATTTCCGACGGCGTGCTGATGCCTGGCAGCAGCGGGATCTCACTGTCCACCCCGGCTTCGAGGATGTCCTGGGTGATGCCCGGGGTGACGACGAATTGCGCACCGGCCGCTTCGACGGCGGCGAACATGCTGCGATCGAGCACGGTACCGGCACCCACGCACAACTCCGGGCGTTGTTCACGCAGCACCTGAATGGCCTTGAGGCCATGCTGCGAACGCAAGGTCACTTCCAGGGTACGGATACCACCCGCCGCCAGGGCGTCGGCCAGGGGCAGGATATCTTCCTCACGGGCGATGGTGATCACCGGCAGGATGCGCGCCTTTTCGCAGATGGCGTCGATCCGTGCGGCTTTCTCGGCCATCGAGAGCTTGGGCTGTGGGCGTTCGAGGGTGGTCATGACAGTGGATCCTTTGCTCATGGGCACCAGTAGATGTCCAGGGGGTCGTGAAGAAAGGCGCGAATCGGCATTTCGGAAAGGTTGTTGCCCGCCAGCGCGGCGCGCAGGGTAGCGAGTTTGCCCTCGCCTTGCACGGACAGCGCGATGAATGCGGCGCTGGCCAGCAAGGAACGGCTCATGGTCAAGCGCTGGCGTGGTACGCTAGGTGCCAGCATCGGCAGAATGCGGCGCGGGCTGGCAAGGTCCAGGCCTTCGCGCAGAAGCGGGCTGCCGGGGAACAGCGAAGCGGTATGGCCATCATCGCCCATGCCCAGCACCAGCACATCGATCGGCGGCAGCTCGGCCACAACCTGATCGGCCTGCTCGGCGGCGGCTTCAAGGTTGGCAGCATTCTGGTACAGGCTTACAAAACGCGCCTTGGCTGCAGGCCCTTTGAGCAGGTGCCGGGCCAACAGGCCAGCGTTGCTGTCAGCATGCTCCACCGGCACCCAGCGCTCATCGGCCAGGCTCACCGTGACCTTCGCCCAATCCAGCGGCTGCGCCGCCAATTGCTCGAGGAACGGTACCGGGCTTCGGCCACCCGACAACACCACGCAAGCCTGGCCGTTGGCGGCGATAGCTGCACGCAGGCGGTCGGCCACATCATGGGCCAGCGTCGTCGCCAGGGTCTGGGCATCAGCCAACTGATGGGCCTTCACTGTTGCCGGCAAATTCAGTTCAGATATCGCCATACCACGCCCTCCCATCGCGTGTGATCAATGCAATCGAGCTCATCGGCCCCCAGGACCCTGCTGCGTAGGGCTTGGGCGCGTCGCCAGCGTTGCGCCAGCCAGCAATCAGCTGGTCGCACCACTTCCAGGCATACTCGATCTCGTCCTTGCGCACGAACAGGTTCTGGTTGCCGCGCATCACTTCGAGCAACAACCGCTCGTAGGCATCCGGAATGCGCGTACTACGCCAGGTATCGGAAAAGTTCAGCTGCAACGGGCCGCTGCGCAGTTGCATGCCCTTGTCCAGGCCTTGTTCCTTGGTCATCACCCGCAAAGATATGCCTTCGTCCGGTTGCAGGCGGATGATCAGCTTGTTACCGATTTGCAAACGCTGTTCCGGGGCGAAGATGTAGTGCGGTGTTTCCTTGAAATGGATGACGATCTGCGACAGCTTCTGCGGCATGCGCTTGCCGGTACGCAGGTAGAACGGCACGCCCGACCAGCGCCAGTTACGGATGTCGGCGCGCAGCGCGACGAAGGTTTCGGTGTCGCTCTGGGCGTTGGCGTTGTCTTCCTCCAGGTAACCGGGCACCGGCTTGCCGTCACTGTAGCCGGCGATGTACTGGCCACGCACCACAGCAGTGCTCAACCCCTCCCCGGTGATCGGTGCCAGTGCCTTGAGCACCTTGACCTTCTCATCACGGATGCTGTCGGCGGACAGGTCGCTGGGCGGGTCCATCGCGATCAGGCACAGCAGCTGCAGCAGGTGGTTCTGGATCATGTCGCGCAGCTGACCGGCCTTGTCGAAGTAACCCCAGCGGCCTTCGATACCGACCTTCTCGGCCACGGTGATTTCCACGTGGGAGATGGAGTTCTGGTTCCACTGGGTCTCGAACAGACTGTTGGCAAAACGCAGGGCGATCAGGTTCTGCACCGTTTCTTTGCCCAGGTAGTGGTCGATGCGGTAGACCCGGCTTTCCGGGAAGAACCGCGCCACCGCATCATTGACCCGGCGCGATGACTCCAGGTCATGGCCGATGGGCTTTTCCAGCACCACGCGGGTACGCGGGGCCAGGCCAGCCCTGTCGAGGTTCTCGCAAATGGCCCCATAAACGGCTGCCGCCGTGGCGAAGTAGGCAATCAACGGCAGCTCGCCCGGCAGTTGCTGGGCCAGCGCCTGATAGCCCTCAGGCTGCAGGAAGTCCAGATGCTGGTAACTCAGGCGCCCGAGGAAACGCCCAAGCGCCGCTGGCTCGATGTCGGCCTCCGACACGTGCCGGCGTAGATGGGCTTCGATGGTGCTCAGGTGCTCCTGTGCACTGCCAGGCTCGCGGGCCAGCGCCAGCAAGCGGGTGTCCGGGTGCAAAAGGTTGGCACGGTCGAGCTGGTAAAGCGCAGGAAACAGCTTGCGCAATGCCAGGTCGCCCAGGGCGCCAAACAGGGCAAAGGTGCAAGGTTCGACACTGATCGCAGCCATGATGTTGGTTCTTTCCTAAAGTTGGTCTAGGAATACCGCTTTCACATACGGTTTTCAAGGGATAATGTAGTAAAAAACACAACATTACCGGTAAACGTAACAGACAAGTGGTGCGCCAACCGCACCGACAGTACGATAGACGACTGTGCAAAAAGCCTGCTGCCCCGGCAGCCGGCTGTCTTCTCGACCCAAGGACATACCATGGACCGCGTGCGAAACCTCCTGGAGCAGATCCAGGGACGCCTCGACGAGCTGAACAAGGCCGAACGCAAAGTCGCCGAAGTCATCCTGCTCAACCCGCAACAAGCCACCCGCTTCAGCATTGCCGCGCTGGCCCAGGCGGCCAAGGTCAGCGAGCCCACCGTCAACCGCTTCTGCCGCTCGTTCGGCGTCAGCGGCTACCCCGAGCTCAAGCTGCAACTGGCGCAGAGCCTGGCCAGTGGCGCCGCCTACGTCAGCCGCGCCGTGGAAGCCGACGACGATCCGGCGGCCTACACGCAGAAGATCTTCGGCAGCGCCATCGCTTCCCTCGACAGCGCCTGCCAGCAGCTCGACCCGCAGCAGGTCAGCCGCGCCGTGGACATGATGATCCAGGCCCGGCAGATCCACTTCTTCGGCCTCGGCGCTTCGGCCCCGGTGGCGCTGGATGCGCAACACAAGTTCTTCCGCTTCAACCTGGCCGTGTCGGCCCATGCCGACGTACTGATGCAGCGCATGCTGGCCTCGGTGGCCCACACCGGCGACCTGTTCGTGATCATCTCCTACACCGGGCGCACCCGCGAACTGGTCGAGGTGGCGCGCCTGGCCCGGGAAAACGGCGCCTCGGTACTGGGCCTGACCGCGGCAGGCTCGCCGCTGGCCAACGCCTGCAGCCTGAGCCTGCACATCCCGCTGCCCGAGGACACCGACATCTACATGCCGATGACCTCGCGAATCATCCAGCTGACTGTGCTCGATGTACTGGCCACCGGCATGACCCTGCGCCGCGGCGTGGACTTCCAGCCACACCTGCGCAAGATCAAGGAAAGCCTGAACGCCAGCCGCTACCCCATCGAGGACGACGAACTCAACTGAGGCGGTGGGCCTGCAGGCGCAGGTGGGCCCGTTGCCCTGGCGCCAGGCTCAGTCCCTCACCGCTGCCACTGGCCGCTTCGACACAGACGAACCCCAGGCACTCGCGCCCGCTCACGCCCATCAGTGGCCGGTTACCAGGGTGCCAGACCACGGTGTCGTCACTGTCGCCAGTGTCGATGCACAATTCGCGCTGCCAGGCCGGGTCCTGCAACTGCACCCGGGGCGTACCTGGAAACACCTTCTGGCAGCCGCCGTTGAGCTTGAGCGCGCCATCTTCGCGGCAGGCCTGGCGGTTCAGGCGGTCGTAACCTTCGATATCTTCAAGCCCAGACAGCGCTATCTCGGACACGTCGCTAATACGCCAGTAAGCGAGCAGCGCATGGCTCAGCTGGCAGGGTTCGCTGTCCTGATGCTCGGTACTCAGGCTCAGCTCCATACGGCTGCCCAGCCTTGCATGCAGGTCGACCTGCCAGTCGCACAGGTCAAGCCGCCACTTGAGGGTCACCCCCTCTTCGTCCTCCCGGCTGTCCACCAGTTTCCAGTCAAGCAAGCGCGCCCAGCCATGGGCAGGCCACAGGTCCTCACTGGGGTGGCGGCCATACCAGGGCCAGCACACCGGCACACCGCCGCGGATTGCGCCCACCTGCGGCCACTGTTCGGCGCACCACAACCATGGCCGTTCGCCGGCCGGTTGAAAGTGCAGCAACTGCGCACCCTGGCGGCTGAATACCGCCTGGCAGCGAGGATGATCGATGATCAGCACATCGCGCTGCTGGTAACGCTCCCACTCGAAGGTCGGCCTGGGCCTTTGCGAGGAAAAGAAGCGATGTAGCGGATGTTCAGGCATGGTTCCGAAGCTCTTGTTGTTTGAGATAGCGCTGTCTTGCCGTATCCTCGACAACCACTGCAAGCCAGTGGGTGCCGGGGTCGGAATTGGATTGGCGTAAATTTACAACAATTTTTCTCAGAATGACGACTGAATCTTCAAGCCTGCGACCAATGCATTGTCCACCTCATCCACGCCACCTGGGCTCTTGATGTACTGCAGGTTCGGCCGTACGGTCAGCCAGTTGGTCACGTGGAAGCCGTAATAGAGCTCGGCGTTGTATTCGGTGCGCTGCAGCGGCACGAAGCCTGGGTTGTCGTAATCGCTGATACCGCTTTGGGCGTTGAGCAACTCGGCACGGTCCTTCACATCGTCATTGACGTGAATACGGGCGACGCCGAAGCCGATGTCGTCCTTGGGCCGGGCATCGAAGGCACCTTTGTAGACAAGACCGACCTGCTGGTAGTTGTCGACCACGTTGGTGGCCTTGTCGTGCACCGTGAAGTTGGCGAACAAGCTCAGGCCACGATTCACGTCGCCGCCGTGGGCGGTAACCTGCTGCTGCGCCACTACCCACCAGCCGTGCTTGCTCGAATGCGACTTGAAGGCTTCACCGGTCAGCGCCTGCGGGTTGCCGTTGACGTCATCGAACACATCGTCTGCCTTGGCGGTGCTGTAGTAGTAGCCCAGCCGGTACTCACCCGGCAGGCCATTGACCTTGGGCGACCAGACCATCTCCACCGGCAGGATCGCACCCTTGGTGCCGCTGCCGCTGAGCTTGAAGCCATTGCCGGTTTCCAGGTTGGAGGGGTTCTGCTCGAAGGCCCCCACCTGCACGAAGAACTCCGGGGTGATGTTGTACTTGACCCGCAGCGCCCACTGGCTGACCGGCCAGTTGTACCAGATGCCACCCACCCAGTTGCCCACCTGGGAGCCGCAGAACGCCAGGTTCTGGAAGTCGCAAGGGAAGCTGTTGAAATCCTCGCCCTCGCCGAAGCGGCCGAATTTCACATCCAGGGCACCGTCGAAATATTTCTGCTTGATCCACATCTGGGTCAAGCGCCAAGTCTGGCCACGCCCCCACACTTCCTGCACCGAACTGAACTGCCCGGCGCGTGGGTCGCTGATGCGGTCATTGGACAGGTTACGCCCGCTACGCTCGGTGATCGCCAGTTTGAACTCGGTGTCGTGCCAGCCAAAGATCTTTTCCAGGTCCAGGTGCGCACCAAGGGCGAACTGGTCGCTGTAACGGGCCGTCTTGTCGTCGTTGTAGCCGCCGTGCAGGTTGCCGGCCACCTCACCGACATAATCGAGGGTAAAGTCATAGCCCTTTTCCAGCAGCTCGGTGCGGGCACCGCCCCAGTCGCCGGTCATCCACTTCGACTCGCTGGAAAATGCTTCGGCAGCTTGCGCCCCGCCAGTGCCGAGCATGGCCAACGGGGCCAGCAAGGCAAGCGAGCCTAAAGTCCTGATGCGATTGCGCTGTTCCATCCTTTTGCGTCCTCTTTTTTCTTATTTGATGGTGTAGACGTTTCAACGCCCCTTGAAGCGGGCCACGTTGTCCTTGACCGCAGCGCTGCTGCTGGCAGGGTCCAGACGCTCGCCGGTGGCGGCGTCGAACAGCAGCACCCGTGCCGGGTCGAACTGCAGGTTGAGGTTGTCGCCGACCCGGCACGCCACATCCGGCGCCAGTCGGCAGCAGACCTTGGTCTGGTTGAGGGTGACGAACACCAGCAGGTCCGGCCCGGTGGGTTCGGTCACTTCCACTTCGGCGCGAATGCCCGGCAGGCCATTGCCCTCGCCACCGCCCAAGGTGATCTGCTCCGGGCGGACACCCAGGATGATCTCGCGCCCATCAAGTGCATCACTGGCCGCCCCAAGCGGCAGTTCGCAACGTGCCTGGCCGCTGTCGAGCAAGGCCAGCAGACGCCCCTCCTGCCGAGTCAGGCGCACGGGAATGAAGTTCATCGGCGGCGAACCGATGAAACTGGCGACGAACTGGTTGGCCGGGTCGTTGTAGATCTGCTGCGGCGTGCCGAACTGCTGAATGATGCCGTCCTTCATCACCGCCACCTTGTCGCCCAGGGTCATCGCCTCGATCTGGTCATGGGTGACGTACACCGTGGTGGTGCGCAGGCGCTGATGCATCAGTTTCATCTCGGTGCGCATCTCTACCCGCAGCTTGGCGTCGAGGTTCGACAGCGGTTCGTCGAACAGGTAGATCTTCGGCCGCCGCGCCAAGGCCCGGCCCATGGCCACACGCTGCTGCTGGCCACCGGAAAGCTGGGCGGGCTTGCGCGTGAGCAGATGCTCGATCTGCAGCAACTTGGACACCCGCGCCACTTCCTCATCGATGGCAGCCTGCGGCATCTTGCGGATCTTCAGGCCGAACTCGATGTTCTCGCGCACGCTCATGGTCGGGTACAAGGCGTAGGACTGGAACACCATGGCGATATCGCGGTCCTTGGGGCTCATGCCGCTGACGTCCTGGTCGTCGATCAGAATCGCGCCACCGGTGATCTGCTCGAGACCGGCGATGCAGTTCATCAAGGTCGATTTGCCGCAGCCCGAAGGGCCCACCAGGATCAGGAACTCGCCGTCCTTGATCGACAGCTGAATGTCCTTGAGGGTGTCCGGCAGGCCGCTGCCGTAGGTCTTGTTGACGTTGCGAAGTTCAAGCGTTGCCATGACTTACCCCTTGACGGCGCCGGCGGTCAGCCCGCGGACGAAATACTTGCCTGCCACCACGTAGACCAGCAGGGTTGGCAGGCCGGCGATCATCGCCGCCGCCATGTCGACGTTGTATTCCTTGGCCCCAGTGCTGGTGTTGACCAGGTTGTTCAGGGCCACGGTGATCGGTTGCGAATCGCCACTGGAGAACACCACCCCGAACAGGAAGTCGTTCCAGATCTGGGTGAACTGCCAGATCAGGCAGACCATGATGATCGGCGTCGACATCGGCAGGATGATGCGGCTAAAGATGGTGAAGAACCCGGCGCCATCCAGGCGTGCCGCCTTGACCAGCGCATCGGGGATGCTCACGTAGAAGTTGCGGAAGAACAGCGTGGTGAACGCCAGGCCATACACCACATGCACCAGCACCAGGCCACTGGTGGTGCTGGCCAGGCCGAGCTTGCCGAGGGTGAACGACGCCGGTAGCAGCACGGTCTGGAACGGCAGGAAGCAGCCGAACAGCAACAGGCCGAAGAACAGCTGCGAACCACGAAAGCGCCACATCGACAGCACGTAGCCGTTCAACGCACCAATGGTCGTGGAGATCAGCACGGCCGGCACGGTGATCATGATCGAGTTCCAGAAGTAACCGCTCACCGTGCTCCAGGCCTTGACCCAGCCGATGCCGGTAACCACCGCCGGCCAGCTCAGCAGGTTGCCGCTGCCGATGTCTTCCGGGGTCTTGAAGCTGGTGAGCAACATCACCACCAGCGGCACCAGGTACAGCAGCACCGCCAGCAACAGCACCGCGTGGATGGCGAGGCGACTCAGGCTCATGGCCGGCTTGTCCGAAGGGCTATGCATGGCGCTTGCTCCTGAGTTCGGAGTACAGGTACGGCACGAGGATCGCGAGAATCGCCCCAAGCATCAGGATGGCGCTGGCCGAACCCATGCCCATCTGGCCGCGACTGAAGGTGAAGGAATACATGAACATGGCCGGCAGGTCGGAGGAGTACCCAGGCCCGCCCGCCGTCATCGCCGCCACCAGGTCGAAGCTCTTGATGGCGATGTGCGAAAGGATCATCAGCGAACTGAAGAACACCGGACGCAGGCTCGGCAGCACCACAGTCCAGTAGATACGCGGCAAGCTGGCGCCATCGATCTGAGCGGCACGAATGATCGACTGGTCTACGCCCCGGAGGCCTGCGAGAAACATCGCCATGATGAAGCCCGAGGCCTGCCAGACGGCGGCGATGACCAGGCAGTACACCACCCGGTCAGGGTCGATCAGCCAATCCAGGCGAAAGCCCTCCCAACCCCAGTCGCGCAGCAGCTTGTCCAGCCCCATGCCGGGGTTGAGCAGCCACTTCCAGGCGGTGCCGGTGACGATCATCGACAGCGCCATCGGGTAGAGGTAGATGGTGCGGATGAAGCCCTCGCGGCGGATGCGCTGGTCGAGCAGCACCGCCAGGAATACACCGATGACCAAGGTGATGGCGATGAACAGGCCACCGAACACCAGCAGGTTCTTGCTGGCGACCCACCAGCGGTCGTTGTCGAACAACCGTGCGTACTGCGCCAGGCCCGCCCATTTGTAGGTCGGCAGGAAGGTGGAGGTGGTGAACGAGAGGATGAAGGTCCACAGGATGTAGCCATAGAAGCCCACCAGCACGATGAACATGCTGGGCGCCAGGACCAGTTTCGGTAGCCAGCGCTGTAGAGCGTCCAGGGGTGAGGCCCGCAGTTGGGCGGTTGCTGTTGTCATGGATGGTTACCCGAAGGCTGGGCAGTGTCTGGCGCTGCCGCTTGTGTTGTCAGTACTGGCCTCATCGCCGGCAAGCCGGCTCCCACAGAGGCCGTACAGATCCCAAGTTCAGTGCTCTTGCTGTGGGAGCCGGCTCGCCGGCGATGAGGCCGTCAGATCGTCACTTGGCAGCCTGGATCGCCGCCGCCAGCTTCTTCGCCGCATCGGCCGGGTCGGCCTGAGGGTCGTTGATGTAGTTGGTCACCACATCGAAGAACGCCCCCTGCACGGCCAGCGTCGTGGCCATGTTGTGCGCCATGCTCGGTTGCAGGCCGCCGTTTCCGGCATCGGCCAGGAAGTCCTTGGCAGAGGCCTGGGCACAGGCATCGAAGCCGTACTGCCCCATGTCGGCGAGCATGTCGTTACGCACCGGAATCGAACCTTTGTTGGTGCTGAACAGCTTCTGGAAGTCCTTGCCCAGCACGATCCGGGCGATATCCTGCTGGCCGGCAGCGGTACCCTCGTCCTTCTGCTTGAACACCACCAGCGAGTCGATGTTGTAGAGGAAGGCCTGGTTGGTGCCTGGGAATGGCACGCACTGGTAGTCCTTGCCAGCGGTCTTCTTGGCCAGGGTCCACTCGCTCTTGGCCCAGTCGCCCATGATCTGCATGCCGGCTTTGCCGCTGATGACCTTGGCCGCTTCGAGGTTCCAGTCCTGGCCTTTGCCGTCAGGGTCCATGTAGGTGGCGAGCTTCTTCAGCTCGGTCAACGTCTTGACCATTGCCGGCCCCGTCAGCGCCTCTTTGTCGAGGTCGACCAGCGCCTTCTTGTAGCCATCGACGCCCATGACCGAAAGCGCCACGCTCTCGAACACGGTGCTGTCCTGCCAGGGCTGACCGCCATGGGCGAGCGGGATGAAACCGGCAGCCTTGAGCTTGTCGGCGGCGGCGTAGAATTCGTCGAGCGTGGTCGGTGCCTTGTCGATGCCGGCTTTCTTGAACACCTCGGGGTTGATCCACAACCAGTTGGTGCGGTGAATGTTCACCGGTACCGCGACGTAGTCACCGTCGTACTTCACCGCGGCAGCCACTTTCTTGTCGAGCAGCGTGTCCCATTTTTCCTGCTCGGCCACAGGCTTGAGCACATCGGCGTCGAGCAGGCCGGTAGCAGCCCAGTCCTGAATGTCCGGCCCCTTGATCTGGGCCACGGCTGGCGGGTTGCCGGCCACTGCGCGGCTCTTGAGCACGGTCATGGCCGTGGCACCGCCACCGCCTGCGACGGCGCCATCCTTCCAGGTGAACCCATCTTTTTCGACCTGGGCCTTGAGCACATCGGCCGCCGCTTTTTCTCCACCAGACGTCCACCAGTGCACCACCTCGACATTCCCTTTGGAGTCGGCGGCGAAGGCGCTGAGTGGAAGGAGCGAGGCGAAGGAGATCGCGGCAGCGAGGCGGAGCGTGGAATACATGAGAGCACCTTTTCTTGTTGTTATGCCGGGCAAGTCTGACGCTTGCATGACATGAGTCTAATCAGCGCGCAGGCCGCGCCAGGTAACGAAGCGATGTGTGAATGTCATCGTTTGGTTACATTGCCTTTTACCCTGCGTCTGAAAACAACACAGAACCTGTGGGAGCGGATTCACCCGCGAAAGGACCGGGACTGACACAACCACAATCAATCACCACGCGGCAGGAACAGCGTCACCCGCAGCCCACCCTCGCGCAGGTTGAGCAGGCTCACCTCCCCTCCATGGCTGTGGGCGATGTTGCGCGCAATCCCCAACCCCAGCCCATACCCCTGCTGCTGCCCGGCCAATCGGAAGTGCGGCTCGAACACCTGCTCCAGGCGCTGTTCCGGCACGCCTGGCCCCTGGTCGTCCACCTGCAGGACAAACCCTTGGTCGCTGTCGATGATGCGCAGATGCGCCCGCTCGCCATATTTGATGGCGTTGTCGATCAGGTTGCCGATGCAGCGACGCAAGGCCAGCGGTTTGCCCGGATACGGCGCCAGGGCGCAGCCCTCGACCGTGATGCGGCCATCGACCAGATACGGCCCAACGAGAATTTCCAATACCTGATTGAGGTCGATCAGCTCGATGTTCTCGTGGATGTCCGTATCCTTCACACACTGCAACGCGCCTTTGACCAGCAGCTCCAGTTCATCCAGATCCTGGCTGAACTTGGCCTGCAGGCGCTCGTCTTCCAACAGTTCGACCCGCAGTCGCAAGCGGGTGATGGGCGTTCGCAAGTCATGGGAAATGGCGCTGAACAGTTGCGAGCGTTCGGTGAGGTAGCGGCTGATGCGTTCGCGCATGCTGTTGAAGGCCCGCCCCACTTCGGCCACCTCACTGCCACCGCCTTCAGCCACCGGCGCCACATCAGCCCCCAGCGACATCTCCCGCGCCGCCCGTGCCAGGCGCTTGAGCGGCCAGCTCTGCCAGTGCACCAGCAGGCCAATGAACAACAGTAACAAGGCGGTGGTCAGCACGATGAAACCGATCTGCTGGCGTGGCAGGCGCTCTGCTTCGAGGCTGGTGTAGGGCTCAGGTAGCAGCGAAGCGATGTACAGCCACTCGCCCTCGCCCAGACGAATCTGCGTCACCAGCACTGGTGGGTTGAGCGGTTCCAGTGTCAGCGAATAGTGCGCCCAGGAACGCGGCAGCTCGTCGAGCTTCAGGCCGCTGTTGAAAATACGCAGGTCATCAGGGCTGACAAACTCCACAGAGATTTCCATCTGCGGCCCCAACCGTTCGTGCAGTACCTGTTGGAACACATCGATCACCGCCTGCTTGCGCGGCGTGACGGGCAACACCGGCATCTCCAGCGGTTTGTCGTTGAGCGAGACGAAAAAGCGCGTTCCCCCCATGCTGCGCAACTGGTCGAGCACCATCGGCCGGTAGCCCACCGGCAACGAGCGGAAGTAACTGACACTGGCACTCATGGAGTGGGCCAGGCTACCGGCACTGGCGCGCAGGCCCTGCAACTGGCTGGCGCGTAGCTGGGCCACCCAGATCACGCTCGACAGGCCTTGGGCGATCAGCACCACCAACAAGGTCAGCAGCAGCATGCGCCCCAGCAACGAGCGGGGCAGCAGGCGCCAGCGCCGCTCAGGACGTGCAGCGGACATTGGCAGCCAGCAGGTAACCACTGCCGCGCACGGTGCGAATCAACCGTGGCGGCTTGTCGGTGTCGCGCAGGCGCTGGCGCAGGCGGCTGCCCCCCATGTCGACGATACGGTCCAGCGGCATCGGCTCGCGGCCACGAGTGGCGTTGCCGATGGTGTCGCGGTCGAGAATCTGCTGAGGGTGATCGAGAAACAGCTTGAGCAAGGCAAAATCGGCGCCGGAAAGCGTGACTTCCTCGCCATCGCGATGGAACAGGCGGTGGCTGACCGTGTCCAGACGCCAGTCGTCGAAGGCCAGCACGACGCCGTTCGGCGCGGCCTGGCCGAACTCGGCGCGACGCAGCAGCGCCTTGATCCGCGCCTGCAACTCGCGGGGGCTGAAGGGCTTGCCCAGGTAGTCGTCGGCGCCCAGCTCCAGGCCAATCACACGGTCGGCTTCGTCGGAACTGGCGGTGAGCATGATGATCGGCACCCGCGATTGACGCGGGTGCTGGCGAACCCAGCGGCACAGACTGAAACCGTCTTCGTCGGGCAGCATGACATCGAGGATCACCAGGTCGCAGGGGGTACTTTCCAGTGCCTGGCGAAAGCCCTGGCCGTCGGCCTCGGCATGCACCTGGAAGCCCGAACGGCTCAGGTAGGTTTGCAGCAGTTCACGAATCTCCTGGTCGTCGTCGACCATGAGGATCGATTTTCCGGCAGTGCTCAAGGTGTCCCGCCCTCTTGTTGTTACAGGTCTTCGTCGCCTGCTCCAAGGGCCGCTCCGCGCCCCAATC